>CALZCU010000141.1 GCA_945632055.1 uncultured Ruminococcus sp.
CGATTTCCAGGCAGGAATGGGCGCAGAGTCCATCAAAAAGCTCCTTGAGGAAATCGACCTTGACGCTCTCTCGGCACAGCTTAAGGAGGAGCTTGAATCAGCATCGGGACAGAAAAGAGTTCGTCTTTTAAAGCGTCTTGATGTTGTAGAGAGCTTCAGAATGTCGGGCAACCGTCCCGAGTGGATGATTCTCGATGTTGTTCCGGTAATTCCGCCGGATATCCGTCCTATGGTACAGCTCGACGGCGGCCGTTTTGCGACCTCCGACCTCAATGATTTGTACCGCAGGGTTATTAACAGAAATAACAGACTTAAAAAGCTCATTGAGCTTAATGCGCCTGAAATCATCATTCGCAACGAGAAGAGAATGTTGCAGGAGTCTGTTGACGCACTCATCGACAACGGCAGACGAGGCAGACCTGTTACAGGTCCTAACAACCGTGCGCTCAAGTCGCTTTCGGATATGCTTAAGGGTAAGCAGGGTCGTTTCCGTCAGAACCTTCTCGGTAAGCGTGTTGACTACTCAGGCCGTTCAGTTATCGTTGTAGGCCCTGAACTGAAAATGTATCAGTGCGGTCTGCCGAAGGAAATGGCTCTTGAGCTGTTCAAGCCCTTCGTTATGAAACGCCTTGTTGAAACAAAGGCAGAGCAGAACATCAAGTCTGCAAGAAAAGCCGTTGAGCGTGCAAAGGACAATGTATGGGACGCTCTTGAGGTTGTAATCAAGGGACACCCCGTTCTCCTCAACCGTGCGCCTACACTTCACCGACTCGGTATTCAGGCATTCGAGCCTGTACTTGTCGAGGGTCGTGCGCTTAAGCTCCACCCGCTTGTTTGTACTGCATACAACGCTGACTTCGACGGCGACCAGATGGCTGTCCATGTTCCGCTTTCTGCGGAGGCTCAGGCTGAGGCTCGTTTCCTTATGCTTGCGGCAAACAACCTGCTCAAGCCCTCAGACGGTCAGCCTGTTGCCGTTCCTACTCAGGATATGATTCTCGGCTCCTACTACCTCACTCTTGACAAGGACGGTCAGCCGGGTGAAGGCAAGGTGTTCCGTGATGTTGACGAGGTTATGATGGCTTATCAGACAGGCGTAATCAATCTTCACTCCAAAATCAAGGTGAGAAGAGAGATGGAAATTGACGGCAAGCTTGAGTCTGCACTCGTTGATACAACAATCGGTAAGATTATCTTCAATAACCCCATTCCGCAGGATCTGGGCTTTGTTGACAGGTCAATCCCCGAAAACAGATTTAAGTTCGAGGTCGACTTCCTTGTAGGCAAGTCAGGACTTAAGAAAATCATTGACAAATGTATTAAGATTCACGGTACTGCAAAGACAAGTCAGGTGCTTGACGACATCAAGGCACAGGGCTATAAGTACTCCACAAAGGGTGCTATCACCGTTGCAGTTTGTGACGCCGTAATTCCTCCCGCCAAGAAGGAAATCATCAAAAAGGCTGAGGAAGAGGTTGATGTAATCCGTGATGAATATATGATGGGTCTTCGTTCCAACGAGGAGCGTTACGATGAAATTCTCCGCATCTGGGAGAAGGCAACAAACGATGTTACCGACGCACTTCAGAAGAACCTTGACCGCTACAACCCGATCTTTATGATGGCTGACTCAGGTGCCCGTGGTAGTATGAGCCAGATTCGTCAGCTTGCAGGTATGCGTGGTCTTATTGCCAATACATCGGGTAAAACAATCGAAATTCCTATCAGAGCTAACTACCGTGAGGGTCTTAACATTCTCGAATACTTCATCTCCTCTCGTGGTGCCCGTAAGGGTCTTGCCGATACTGCGCTCCGTACAGCTGACTCGGGTTACCTTACCCGCCGTCTTGTTGATGTATCGCAGGAGGTTATCATTCGTGAGGACGACTGCGGAACTACAGAGGGACTTGAGATTTTCGACATCAAGGCAGGCGAATCGAATGTTATCGAGGGTCTGCACGAGCGTCTTATCGGTCGCTATCTGCTTGATGATTTCTGCGATTCAAACGGAAATGTGCTTGTTTCAAAGGATGTTATGATGGGCGACAAGGAGGCTGACATCATTGTCAATTCCGGTGTCGAAAGCATCAAAATCCGCTCCGTTCTTTCCTGTCGTGCAAAGCACGGCGCTTGCAGAAAGTGCTACGGCTCAAACCTTGCAAACCGTCAGCCTGTTACAGTCGGCGAGGCTGTTGGTATCATTGCCGCTCAGTCAATCGGTGAGCCGGGTACACAGCTTACAATGAGAACCTTCCACACCGGCGGTGTTGCATCTGCCGAGGATATCACACAGGGTCTTCCGAGAGTTGAAGAGCTTTTCGAGGCTCGTAAGCCGAAGAGCCTTGCAATTATCAGTGAAATTGACGGTGAGGTTCGCTTTGAGGAAATCAAAAATGCCCGTCACGCTGTGATTTATAACAAGGAAACAAGCGACGAAAGAGCTTATCTGATTCCGTTCGGCTTCCGTGTTAAGGTTGCCGAGGGACAGCAGATTAAGAAGGGTGACAAAATCACCGACGGTGCTGTCAATCCGCACGATATTCTCGACATTCTCGGACCCGAGGCAGTAATGAACTACCTCATCAGCGAGGTTCAGAGTACCTACCGCTTACAGGGTGTTGAAATCAACGATAAGCACATTGAGGTTATCGTTCGCCAGATGATGCGCAAGGTTAAGGTGGAAGACGCAGGCGACACAGGCTTTATGTCGGGTCAGACCTACGACAAAAACGAGGTTCTCGCTGAAAACGAGAATATTAAAAAGCGCATTGCCGCAGGCGAAGAGGGCTTGCGTGAAGCAACCTTCACTCAGCTTCTTCTCGGTATCACAAAGGCGGCTCTTGCTACGGACAGCTTCCTGTCTGCCGCTTCGTTCCAGGAAACTACAAGAGTTCTCACCGACGCCGCTATCAAGGGCAAGGTTGACCCGCTTGTTGGTCTTAAGGAAAATGTTTGTATCGGTAAGCTTATCCCTGCCGGTACGGGTATGAGAAGATACGCAGATGTTCAGCTTGAAAGCAACTCTCCTGTTATCGAAGCAGACGAGGAAGAGAATGTTGAAGCAGAGGACACTCTTGCACTCGACGACGATACTTTTGCAGAAGAGGAATAATTCCTTATCAGTTAAGGCACACCAAAGCGGTGTGCCTTTTTTGACTTTTAGGAAATTGCTCAGAAACAGTCGGGCAAAGAAGGTTTGATAATAACAACCTGTCTGCTCGAATTACCGGCTGCGGTACACCGCCAAATTTTCAAAAATATATAGCCAAATAGAATATTCTGTGATATAATTAATAAATATAATATTCTGCACAACGATTATCAATATATTGCCACGATAAGTCGGCTGTGCGATAATTCGGAGTATGTATGCCAATTTATAAAATTTCTGACCTTAACATATTAATTAAACCGATTTTTCCTCAAACGGCAAAACGGCTGCTGCCGTATCTATCAGAGGACAGCTCGTACGATTTTGAAATATCGGTTTCAGAAGAGGAAATTTGTGAGTATCTCAACAATTCAGAAGAGCCTTGCCTTGACTTTATGGCTGAGGGAACGCTGATACTCACTCAGCTTTGCAACAGGGTGCTGGAGTGCTATGACGGATTTTTCTTTCACTCGTCAAGCCTGATGATGGACGGCTGTGCCTATGTTTTCACCGCTGTGAGCGGAACGGGAAAGTCAACGCACACTGCGCTCTGGCGTAGGCTGTTTGGCGACAGGGTAACGATGATAAACGATGACAAGCCGATTATCAGAAAAAAAGACGGCAGGTTTTATGTTTACGGAACTCCCTGGATGGGGAAAGCCGACATCGGAAATAACACCAAGGCTCCGATTAAGGCGGTGTATATTTTGCGCAGAGGTGCTGAAAACAGCGCAGTCAGGGTTAAAACAGGCGAGGTGTTCAGGCAGATTTTTGAGGCAACAGTCATTCCGACAGACAGGGCGAATATGGCAAGACTGCTTGAACTGCTTGATGAATTATTTTCAGCCGTTCCGCTGTTTCTGCTCACCTGCAATACCGACATTGAGGCGGCGCAGGTTGCCTACGATGCCGCCGAAAATACTATCTGAAAATTACTGACGGACAACAAAAGGAAGTATACTTATGAATTTGGAACAGGTTGTTTCAGTTGAAAATATGCGCAAAAGCGATGCGCACACAATTGCAGAGCATACCTCGTCGGCTGAGCTGATGTTTAGAGCGGCGCAGGGAATTTATGACGCTGTAAAATTTACAGGCAGAGTTGCCATTGTCTGCGGAAAAGGAAACAACGGCGGCGACGGCTATGCCCTTGCCTGCATACTGTGCAAAAACG
>CALZCU010000142.1 GCA_945632055.1 uncultured Ruminococcus sp.
TGTTCTTAATGAGCTGCTGTGTGATTGTAGAGCCGCCGTAGGAGTCCGTTCCCGTTGCAAGGCTTACAACAGCGGAGAGCGTTCTTGTCCAGTCAACACCGTGGTGGTCGAAAAAACGCTTGTCCTCAATCGCAACGACAGCGTCCTTCATCGCCTGTGGAATATCCTGATTGTTTACCCAGATTCTGTTTTCTGTGCTGTATAGAGTCTGATACTCCTTGAAATCGCCTGTTTTATCGTCCTTGATGTAGATAAAGCTTGTCTGGTTAAGCGATTTTGCCTTCAGGTCAATTCCCGTAGGCTCAGACGCAAGCGTAAATATATAAATAGAAAGAGATATTCCTGCAATAAAAAGGGCGATGAAGCTGATTGTAAATGCGGTCAGAAAGAATTTTCCCAAACCCTTGAAGAATTTTTTGACGCCGCTGTCATTATTTTCGGTAATATTACCTGTATCAACGGATCTATCCGTATAGCGGCTTATGTCTGTTTCACGCTTATTACGCATATTTACTCCTTTAAGGCAGATGCCTTTAAACTTCATAAATCGATAAATAAAAATCAGTAAGTAAAATAGACTATTTAAGTTATTATATCACTTGAAAAGAAAAAAATAAATATATTAATTCAAATTTTTTTTAAAAAATAATTAGACTTGGTCGGTGTTTTTTATGAAAAAGGGTGAATAATAAGCGTTTTATCGGAAAAACTAAGACAAATATAAGTGAGAGAAAAGGTGATTAAATGAAAAAGTCGAGTACCTCGACACCCAATTCGAGCAGACAGATTGATATTACCAAACCTTCTTTGCCCGACCGTTTTCGAGCAATTTGCCATAAAGTGAAAAATTCGAGTACCTCGACACCCAATTCGAGCAGACAGGTTGATATTATCAAGTCTTCTTTGCCCGACTGTTTTCGAGCAATTTGCCATAAAGAGAAAAAGTCGAGTACCTCGACACCCAATTCGAGCAGACAGATTGATATTACCAAACCTTCTTTTCCCGACTGTTTTCGAGCAAATTCCTATAGTATGCTAAAGCTTGTGCTGATTACAGGTGTAATTCTTATGAGCTGTCTGTTTACGCAGGTTTATTTTGCTCCCTCTGCTACAGCTCATACAGACTCGGCTACACAGCTTCAGACTGTCGGTGAGGACGAGATTTTTGTCCTCAGAGCTGAAAACAACAGAATAGTAGTTTACAGAAACGACGAGAAAACTCCTTTTCTGACAACCGATACAATTGTCAGCACTCTGCCGAAGGGCGATGTATTGAGCCTTGAAAAAGGGATTACAGTAAAAGGAAAAGAAAATTTGCATAAATCTCTTGAGGATTATTGCAGTTAGTGAGTGAATGGGCTTGGAAACCGCTTAATAAATCACGCTTTGAGAGCTGTTTGCACATCTTGCGTGCATATTTTCCGTCGGCTTGCCCAAAAAATCCTCGCAATGCGCCAGCATTACTGCGGTTTATTTGAACAACCCGACGAAAAATCTGACGGCGCAATATGCACAAACGATTTATTCAGCGATTTCCTAAAAATTAAACATATATATTGACTTTTCAGCCTTTTTGCGTTAGTATAAACTTGATATGCTTATATACTAAAATCAGGTAATTGCGTCTGTTGAGTTTGCACTCGTATGATGAAATCTTGCAGGAGTACCGATTCAGAAAACCGCATTGCCTTGCAGAAAAGGAGAATGTACATATGATTTCCACTGTGATTGATCAGTCGCTTGGTCTTGAGTTTCCCATTTTTCAGGGAGGTATGGCATGGGTTGCAGACGCATCTCTTGCGGCAGGCGTTTCTAACGCAGGCGGTCTTGGACTTATTGCCGCAATGAATTCCAACGGAGAACAGCTTCGTGAGGAGATTCGCAAGTGCAAGGAGCTTACGGACAAGCCCTTCGGTGTAAACATTATGCTTATGAGTCCGTTTGCGGCAGAGGTTGCAGATGTGGTTGTTGAAGAGGGAATAAAGGTTGTTACAACAGGCGCAGGCAACCCCGGAAAGTATATGCCCAAGTGGCTTGAAGCAGGAATTAAGGTTATCCCCGTAGTTCCCAGCGTTGCGCTTGCAAGAAAGATGGAGAAAAACGGCGCCTTTGCAGTAATTGCAGAGGGCGGCGAGTCGGGCGGTCATGTGGGCGACCTCACAACAATGGCTCTCGTTCCGCAGGTTGTTGACGCTGTTTCAATCCCTGTTATTGCGGCAGGCGGCATTGCAGACGGCAGACAGATTGCCGCTGCGTTTATGCTCGGAGCAGTCGGCGTTCAGGTCGGCACAAGATTCCTTGTTGCAGAGGAATGCACAATTGCTCAGGAATACAAGGACAAAATCCTCAAGGCAAAGGATATTGATACGGTTGTAACAGGCAAAAGACTCGGACACCCCGTTCGTTCAATCAGAAATGCGTTCACCCGTGAATACACAAAGGCAGAATACAATTCCTCGGAATTTTCTGACGAGGATCTTGAAAATATGGGCATCGGCACTCTGCGCAAAGCCGCAAGAGAGGGCGATGTTTCAAACGGCACCGTACTTGCAGGTCAGGTTGCCGCTATGGTTAAGAAGGAACAGCCTGCCCGTGAAATGATTGTTGAAATGTTCACACAGGCTGAGGAAGTATTGAACGGAGCGACAAAATGGGTAAAATAGCATTTATTTTTTCGGGACAGGGCGCACAGTACAGCGGAATGGGCAAGGAGCTTTACGAGACTTCACCAGCCGCAAGGGCTGTTTATGATATGGCTGACAGCGTAAGAGAAGGCACCTCAAGGCAGTGCTTTGAGGGTACGGCTGAGGAGCTTTGCAAGACGGTGAACACACAGCCCTGCGTGTTTACAGCAGACCTTGCCGCCGCCTATGCACTCGTTGAAAAGGGCATAAAGCCGGATTGCGTTGCAGGCTTTTCACTCGGTGAGATTGCCGCACTCGCCTTTTCAAAAATGCTTTCTGATGAGGAAGCCTTTAAGCTGGTATGCAAAAGGGGCGAGCTTATGGACAAAGCCGCAACGGAAAATCCCGGCGCAATGGCGGCTGTTATGAAGATTACTCCTCAGCAGGTTGAGGAGGTCTGCAGCGGCTTTGAAAAAACCTATCCTGTTAACTACAATTCCCCTGCCCAGACGGTTGTTGCAACAACAAGCGAAAATGCAGACGCTTTCTGCGAGGCAGTTAAGCAGGCAGGCGGCAGAGCAAAGCTCCTTGCAGTGAGCGGAGCGTTCCATTCTCCGTTTATGGCTGATGCGGCGCAGGGACTTGCTGAATATATGGAGAAAATCGAGTTTTCCGAGCCTGAAACGGTAATCTATTCAGATGTTACCGCAAAGCCCTACGAGGGCGATTACAAGGCCCTTGTAAAGGCTCAGGTTGAGAGTCCCGTAAGATGGCAGACAATCGTTGAAAATATGATTGCCGACGGTGTTGATACATTTATTGAGGTCGGAGTAGGCAAAACTCTTCAGGGACTTGTAAAGAGAATTAACGCCGATGTAAAGGCCTTCAAGGTTGAAACACCTGCCGATATTGAGGCTTTAGAAATATAATCGGATTGAATAAACAGCAGTGATTCGGAGGTAAATAATATGGATTTTACAAATAAAACTGCCGTTGTAACAGGCGGCTCAAGAGGTATCGGACTTGCAATTGCGACAAAGCTTGCACAGGGCGGCGCAAACATTGCCATTCTCTATGTCGGCGATGAGAGCGAGGGCATCAAGGCTAAGGAGGAGCTTTCACAGTACGGCACAAAGGTTGAGCAGTATTTCTGCGATGTGTCTGATTTTGAGGCTTCACAGCAGGTAGTTGAAAAGGTTATCGAGGAGTTCGGCGGAATTGATATTCTCATCAACAATGCAGGCATCACTCGTGACAAGCTCGTGCTTAATATGGAGGAAAAGGACTTTGACGCAGTAATCGGAGTTAATCTCAAGGGCACATTCAATATGATTAAGCACACCTACAAGCACTTTATGAAGAAGCGTTACGGCAGAATCGTAAGCACATCTTCCGTTGTAGGTATTATGGGCAATGCCGGTCAGGCTAACTATTCAGCCTCCAAGGCAGGCATTATAGGTATGACAAAGTCTGTAGCCAAGGAGCTTGCAGGCAGGGGCGTTACAGTAAATGCCGTTGCTCCCGGCTATATCGGCACAGATATGACAAACGCTCTTTCCGACAAGGTTAAGGACGCTATGAAGGCGCAGATTCCTGCAAAGCGTATCGGTACTCCTGAGGATGTGGCAAATGTAGT
>CALZCU010000143.1 GCA_945632055.1 uncultured Ruminococcus sp.
TGGTAAACTACCTGTGTATTCCCAAGACCATTTGTTTCCACGATAATTTACTGCACTAGTTCCAGTAGCAGAAAAATCATAATACAGTTTTTCACCAGCAGGAATTATTCCATTAACTGCACCAACTGCATTTATTGTCACCATACCGACAAGCATTGTGGAAACAATCATCATTAGCGTCAGGATGATTGAAAGTGAACGCTTGCCGACACGGGTGAATTTTGCTTTCATATAATATACCTCCATTTTATTTTTTTGATGTTCCCTATTTTTCAGCGAACAGGAGTGTTCCGCTGTTACCGTTAAGGTTGGGAATCATCGTTATTTTTACCGAGTGTGAGCCGAGTCGGGCGGATGATATCCGCCCCTACGGAATGTTGCAGTAACGCTCCGCCGAAGTTTGTTGCTTACGGGCGGATGATATCCGCCCCTACGGCGGACACGGCACGCCGTGTCCCTACGGATTGTTGAAGTAACAATTCGCAGGATTCGGCTCGCACATCGGGTTGATTATTTCATTGTCTGACCACAATGTTAGAATTTTGCCAATGCTTTTTGCATCATTGTTGCATCCTTTACATTTACAACACCGTCGAGGTTAACATCGAGGAGCTGATACTGAAGCTCAGACACATTTGCAATGCCTGCTGTAATCTGCTGTGCAAGTGTTGCCGACTTGATTGTGAAGTACGGACCTGCTGACAGAGCTGTGAGCGCAGAATTCGGATTTACTGTTGAGAGAGCTTCAAGTCTTGAAAGGTTTGTTAAGTTAACATTCTGAGTGCTATTCTCATTTTTCTTTACAATTGAACCCATTGCATACTCGCCATACTCGCCATCTTCTCCCATTACCCAAGTAAAGCCGATGCTGTTGTCATTATAGCCGAGATCAGGAATGACCTTATCTGAATGAACCATATGTGTTGCGGAGATGTGCCAATTGCGGATGTACTCAGGCTCTCCTGTGAGGTTAACGAGAGTTGTATCACCACCCATAAGGTTATCTACTGCAAAGTAATATGTATCATATGTGTTGAGCATGAGAGTCATTGAAGCGTCAACAAGGTTTTCCTTTGTTGTAAATCTAAGCGTATGGGTTTTTGTGGTGTCAAGAGTTACTGTTGTATAGAACCAATAGAACTTGAGTGAACCTGAGTAGTTAGAACCGAAGTAGGTGCTGTTCTCAGTGCCTATCTTGTTTCTTGACATCACGCTTGCGTTGCCACCGTCAATTGAAAGTGACGGAACATACACAGAAGCTGAAGCGCTCTTGAAGTAAATTGTGACTGTCTTTGTATCGGAGTTTGTGGTGACTGTAACTTTAACAGCATCTGAAGCAGCACTTTCAGTACCTGCAGTATTGTTTACTGTTTTGTAAACAGCCTTTACTGTGTAGGTTAATGTTGTATCGGGAGTTATTTCTTTTGTCTGAATAATGAACTCACCGTCAGCGCTTTCTTCAACCATTGTGCTATCTTTATACAAACGGAATACAACATCACTGTCTTTTGATGTTGCCTTGATTATGAACGGAGTACCCTGCGGAACGGTGGTTAATGTCTGAGAACCGTCTGCTGTATAAGCAGCTGCTGTGGGTGCAACAGGAACAAATGCTTTATATTCTGAAGTCTGGAACTCTGTATTGAGCCAATCTGCACGAGCTTGTGTCCAAGTGGTCTTTAAGTATTTAACTGCACCGGTAAAGTCTTTGCTATCTGTTGTAGCGTTATTTGAACCCCAACTATATAACGGGTTTTCTGCAATAAAGCCCCAGCGTGTTTCGTTCATATCAACGGAAGCTTTGATTGCATTATACCAAGTATCAAGCTGACCGCCATTAGAATAATAATTCTGAATGTTCTTCAAGAAGCCTGTGGAGCTGTTTGACTCCCACTGTTTTCTGATTTCAGCCTTGAAGGCTTCGTTAGTTCCGGCAAGCTGTGACTGAATGCTTCTTCCTTTTGAGTAATCTTTGCTATCGTCCATAGCCTTGTTCTTTGCTACCCAAGCAGCTGGATCGGCAGTCTTGAGAACACTGTCAGAGATATCTTTTTTAGGTTTGTATACTTCAGCATTATCATACTGACCATATGCCCAGTCATAGTCCCAAACGGGATTTGCAACGAATACTGCTCCGTTGCCGTTAGCATCATTCTTTGAGCAGTCAAAGGTCACATAGTAGCTTGTTGAAGCAGCGTCGAGGTTTGAGGAGAACTCCTGAATGAGGTACATTTTTGCAAAGGATTCAACATCAATTACTGTATCAAGCTGATCCCTTGTTGAATTATTGTTATACACAATAGCTTCCATTGCATTGAATTTATCTCTTACATATTCAACCTGTTCCTTAGTCGCAAATTCGGGACTCTTAACTACAACATACTGTCCTTTATTTGAACGGAAGAACGAAGCTTCGTCTGTTACACGCTCAGTAATTTCAAATTCAAGAAGATATTTACCGTCGGTATTAACCTTTGTTGAACCTGATGTAAGTTCCTTTGCATAGCGTAAGATAGGAGTAGAACCATCATATACAGTTGTACAATTTGCGATGTTATCGTCTATTAAACCATCGTTGAGGTCTTCAAAGCTTTTGCCCTTAACGAGCTTGCTGTCACCAACATCAACCTTTTCGGTTACGAGGTAAGAGCCCATATACTCGGAATTGTCATAGATGTCTACAAATCTGAATTCAGGAGAATAGAGAAGTCCGATTTGTGCAGCAAGCTGATAGGTCATTGCATTTCTGAGCATTGACTGGTCTGCATTGTTTGCAAGCAAGCACCAGCTCTTTGCTCCGCTTGATTCAGCTGAGTCCATTCCTAAGAGGTTTGTCTTTGATTTCAGCTTCATATTGAAAGCGTACTTACCAAACATTGTAGCACTCGCTTTCCAAGAAGAGTTACCTCTTCCCTTTACGCTGTCAAGTCCCATTGCAGATGAGAATCTGTTAGCATCTGTAACTTCTGAATCATTGTTCATAGTAACGCAGTTACCACCGGAAGATTTTATGTCATCTTTATAAGCACTTGCCATTTCATCTGTAATGCCATAGTCACCATTCGGCCAATTTCTTTTGGTTGGGAGGTCAAGATCGGTTCCGTCTGCATTAGTTGTGTAAAGGAACATTGCATCGGTTGAACCCTGCTTAACTATAACCTTATTAGTGGTAGAACAGTTCTCAATAGTGTTATCGCCAACTGTCAGATTGACGCTTTCTGCTTTATTATTAGAGATTGTTTTGCCGCCAAGTTTAATATCGCTTCCTGTAGTATTATAAATTACTGCATTTGTAAGGTCAACATTCTTCGGAACATAGAAGATGTAGTTATCGGTTGTTCCTTGGTCTCTGCCCTGATAGTTGTTCCACTTGATGAGTGTTGCAGTGGAGTCGTTCTTAGTCGGTGCAGCATCAATGTACAAGCCGTTGCCCTGTGCCTTGACATATTCTGACTTACCTGTTGAAGTAAGAGCAAATTTACCCTTTACGGAGATTTTCGCATCTTTAACAGTAGTATAGTCAAGATCTTGTGGAATTTTAAATGTGAATTTATTAGTTTCGGTTTTGGTTGCTGAGATTTCAGTTTCAGTTTTACCAACCTTATAGGAAACCTTTACCTTGCTTAATTCAAAATATGAGTTAAGAGGAGTACCTGTTATTGTTACAGTGTCGCCTGCATTTGCTTTACCCGCTGTTCTGTCGGGAGCAGAGAATGAAAGCTTACCGTTTGTATCGGTCTTGTCTTCGATTGTAAAGTCGCCGTCTGTTGAAGGTGTATCAACTGTATAGTAGAGCTTCATACCACCATTTGTATCGAGATAGATTGTTACAGGTGATGTAGAAGTATCAGTTGTATTACTAAACTTAATCAAACGACCTTCTTTATCTGAGCTTACATTTATTTCAGTAAGGGAAGCATAATTATTTGAAGCAGAGTAGTCCTGGAATTTATGAAAAGCACTATTTTCTGTTTCATCACCAAAATATGTTTTTGTTGAACCTGATTCTGCTCTTACAAGAAACAGATGAGCACGATTTTCGGTTGCGTTAGCAGAAAGTTCTGAAATCGTAAGACCTGTTTCCACCTTGTATAAGCCCTGTGTTGTAGTTGCTACAAAAGGAACATTCGTAGAATCAGCATCCCAATCGTAATCACCTGCATAAGTATTGGCTGTGCTTGTTTTAAAACGGCCGCCGATGTAGTAGGTTGTTTCGGTGGGGGTTGGAGAG
>CALZCU010000144.1 GCA_945632055.1 uncultured Ruminococcus sp.
CTGATTAAATCACACTGAGAGTTGTTTGCACATCTTGCTTGCATATTTTCCGCCATATTGACCAAAAAATCCTCGCAATGCGCCAGCATTACTGCGGTTTATTTGTCCAATCTGACGAAAAATCTGACTGCGCAATATGCACAAACGATTTAATCAGTGCTTCCTTAACTAAATATTTAGGAAAATACAGTCGCACAGCGTTACTTTTTCACTGTGCGGTTTTATTGATATTTATCTGTTATCTTAATTTTCTTGTTTTTTAAAACTATTGGTTAAAATGCACAAAATAGAAGGGAATTTTTTGGCAGTGGAAAGAGGTAATATTTTCTAAAAAAGAAAATTATAACAGAACATTTAATGTAAAATAAAGTAGTAAATGTGGAGCAGTGTTGAGTGGCTCCGCACGGACAACCATTTTTAATGAATTTGGAGGAAAATCATTATGGTAAGAAAGCAACACAAAGTATTAAGTCTTATTCTCTGCTTAATACTTGCAGTGTCGGCTGTTTGTGCCGGTACTGTAGGTGCCTTTGCGGCATCAGGAGATACTGTTTATTGCAAACTCAATAACGGCTGGAGCAAGGTCTACGCTTATATGTGGACTGACGGTGCAAGCGAAAACGCAAAATGGCCGGGCGTTGAGATGACAAAGGTTGAGGACGGTGTATATTCCTGCCCTGTTACCGGCAACTTCGCAAAAATCATCTTTAGCAACGGCAACGGCGGCAACGGAAATCAGACACTTAACCTTGATTATGCAGGCAACGGCAAAATCTACGATTTGTCAGCAGGCTCATGGTCAACCTATGTTGAAGCTCCCACATCGGCAACTTCAGCAACAGAAGCTCCCACAGGAGCAACACAGCCTACAACACAGGCTCCCACTACTCCGAGCGGTGACGGCATAACAGTTTTCCTCAAGAATGAGGCAGGCTGGTCAAATCTTCATTGCTATATGTGGACTGACGGCGGAAGCAAGAACAAGGCTTGGCCCGGTGAGGCTATGACCTCTTTAGGCGATGATGTATATATGTATACTACATCAACAGCTTATGAAAAATGTATTTTCAATAGTGGCTCTGACGCGAATAAGACAGGGGACCTTAAGACAATGGACGGTCATATCTACAACAACAAGACTAACACATGGTCTGTTTACGATTTAAGCGACCTTCAGGTTAAGTCCTACACTGCAGATCCTGCAAAAAATGTTTATGTCGGCACAGATGTAACAATCTCTGCTCTTGCTCAGAACAGAAACGGCGCAGCAGTTAACTACAAGTTCTCTGTAACAAACGAGAACGGCGGTACTTCTGTTCTTTCAAACTTCAGCGGTGCAAACTCTGTAGTATGGACTCCCTCTGCAGCAGGCACATACACTGTAAACTTTGACTTCAAGGACGCTGAGGGCAACGAGAACAGCCGTTCACTCACACTTAAGGTTGAGGACGACTCACTTCTTACAAAGCCTGTTATCAAGAGCGTGCTTCCTTTAAACAACAACTACATCAAGGTTAATTCAACTGCAACCGTTTCTGTAAAAGCAGGCGGCGGTAAGACAGGCACAAACCTTCTTTTCTACAAGTATGTTGTAACAGATCCTAACAATGTTAAGAACACCCCCTACTACACACTCAACAACACATATTCATTCACACCCTCAATGGCAGGTGTTTACACAGTAAATGTATTTGTTCAGGCTTCTGACAACACTACAGTTACAAAGACCTACAAGTACACAGCAACAACAGGCGACATCACAGAGCCTACAACAGTTGCTCCTATCACAACTGTACCGACAGAGCCTACAACTGTTGCTCCCACAACTGTTGCTCCCACAACTGTTGCTCCTACAACAGTAGCTCCTACTACTGTAGCTCCCACAACAGTTGCACCTACAACAGTTGCTCCCACTACAGTTGTACCGACAGAGCCTACAACAGCTCCTGTACAGCTTAAGGGTGATGTCAACGGTGACGGTGTAGTTAATATTAAGGATGTAACCTGCATTCAGCTCCACCTGGTTGACGATCCGAGATATATTACAATCACTATTGCAATCGGCGATGTAAACGGCGACGGCAAGATTGACATTAAGGACGCTACTCAGATTCAGATTATCATTGCAAATTCATAAGTAATTCATAACAAATTTATCTTTTAAATAGGGAGATTATTATGACAAGAATTAAAAAGTTATGCGCTGTAATTCTTGTTCTTATGCTGGTGATTACTACCGGTGTTATGACTGTAAGTGCTGCCGAATCCTCAAAAGCTGAGGTTGCGGCAGACACAGCAGCCGAAAAACTCGGTATCACAATCCATGTAAGACACAAAGATATTGCACAGCCGTATGTTTATTTGTGGAACTCACTTCCCACAAACAGCGCTATGTCAAAGTCCTATCCCGGTGAAAAGCTGACAAGTGCAGATGGCTGGTTTAATTACACAATTGCTGATGTTTCAAAGGTTAACGCTATTGTAACTGACGCAGCAGGCAAGCAGTACTCAAAGGAGCAGAAGCTCACTTCAGATAACGAGTGGTGGTGCTCAGACGGCAAATGGTATAAGTACAATCCCGACAATCCCGACCCCGTAAGCAGCGTTGATATGCGTGAGGAGTCCATCTACTTCGTAATGACAACCCGTTTCTATGACGGCGACACAGGCAACAATGTTCACTGCTGGGATGACGGAAGTGCAAACAACCCCGACACTGACCCCGCTTGGCGTGGTGACTTCAAGGGACTTGCTGATAAGCTTGACTACATCAAGGCTCTCGGCTTTACTGCAATCTGGGTTACTCCCGTTGTAACAAATGCTTCGGGCTATGACTATCACGGCTACCATGCAATGGATTTCAGCACAGTTGACCGTCGTTATGAAAGTGATGACTTTACATTCGATGATCTTATCCACGCTGTTCATCAGAAGGGTATGAAGATTATCCAGGATGTTGTTTTCCAGCACACAGGTAACTTTGGTGAATCCTTCTTCAGTCCTTTATTTACAAAGGATTATGACGTAATGTTCAATTCTGATATTACTCAGACAGGAAAAATCGAGAAGGAAATGTTACCTACTGATTATCTGCTTGATTCATACGGATTAAGCTCAGCTGATGATTATTGGGCACAGCCCGGCGGTCTTCAGTATCAGCAAAGACTTAACCTTATGAAGAATGTTACATATTCGGGTGACAACGGCAACAGCACAGGTTCTCAGCCGGCAGCTAAAGACTTTGATATGAACAAGATTTCCGATAGTGATATTTATAATCCGAATAACTACTATCATTCAGGTTATTTCCAGAGTCCTAACTACGATGACTGGACAACAAAGTTCAGCCAGATTGCAGGTGACTGCGTTGACCTTAACACAGAGAACCCTGCTGTTGCTGAGTATGTTGTAGATTGCTACTCAGATTACATCAGAAGAGGCGTAGACGGTTTCCGTGTTGATACAGTTCGTCACATTCCCAGACTTTCATTGAACCTTATGTTCAACGATCAGCTCTATGACGCTGCAAAAGCTTCAGGTAAAGACGGATTCCTTATGTTTGGTGAAATCTGCACCCGTTATACTTCGGTTTGGTACAGAGGCCACGCTGAGGAGTCAACTCCGTACTACACATGGAAAGAATCAAATTCCAAGTGGGCTGAACAGTGGAGCTGGGGTACATCTAAGGAAGACATCAACAATAATATGAACCTTGTTCTGAATCACTATCTTGAGGAAGACTACTTCGAGCAGGATCTTAACTCCATTATGCCGAAGTCTGATAACGCTTTCCTTAACGGTATTGATTACCACACACCCGACCGTTCAATGGCTTCAGGTATGGAGGCTATCGACTTCCAGATGCACAGAATGTTCGGCAATGCAAGCAACGCTTATAACTTTGCAAAGGGTAATGACAAGTTCTATAATGACGCAACATATAATGTAATGTATGTTGATTCTCACGACTATGCTCCCGAGCAGCCTCAGGAAACAACTCGTTTCACAGGCGGTACACAAACCTGGGCAGAGAACATTGACCTTATGTTTACATTCCGTGGTATTCCCTGCGTTTACTACGGTTCAGAGGTAGAATTCAAGAAGGGCGAGCTTATTGATAAGGGTACATTGATTTCACTTGAGGACTCCGGCCGTGCATACTTTGGCGACTACCTTGAGGGTG
>CALZCU010000145.1 GCA_945632055.1 uncultured Ruminococcus sp.
GAGTAACGTCGAGAAGGAGAAGTCCGTCAACCTCACCGCCGAGTACGCCTGCCTGTAATGCTGCGCCGATAGCAACACATTCGTCAGGGTTGATGCCCTTGAACGGCTCTTTGCCGATAAGTGACTTAACAGCCTCCTGAACAGCAGGGATTCTTGAAGAACCGCCTACCATAAGAACCTTGTCAATCTGACTAATCTGAAGTCCCGAATCGGAGAGTGCAGAACGAACGGGTCCCATTGTAGCCTCTACGAGGTCGGAAGTAAGCTCGTCAAACTTTGCTCTTGTGAGTGTTAAGTCAAGGTGCTTCGGACCTGTCTGGTCAGCAGTGATAAAGGGAAGATTGATTGAAGAGGTTGTTACGCCTGAAAGCTCGATTTTAGCCTTCTCTGCTGCTTCCTTTAATCTCTGCATAGCCATTTTATCAGATGAAAGGTCAATGCCTGTTTCTGTCTTGAAGGATGAAACCATCCAGTCGATAATTCTCTTGTCGAAGTCGTCGCCGCCGAGACGGTTGTTACCTGCTGTTGCAAGAACCTCCTGAACGCCGTCGCCCATTTCGATGATTGAAACGTCGAATGTACCGCCGCCGAGGTCGTAAACCATAACCTTCTGGTCGTTTTCCTTGTCAACGCCGTAGGAAAGAGCTGCGGCTGTAGGCTCGTTGATGATTCTCTTTACGTCAAGGCCTGCGATTTTACCTGCGTCCTTTGTAGCCTGACGCTGTGCGTCTGTGAAGTATGCAGGAACAGTGATAACAGCCTGTGAAACTGTTTCGCCGAGGTAAGCCTCTGCATCAGCCTTGAGCTTCTGAAGCACCATAGCCGAGATTTCCTGCGGTGTGTAGTTTTTGCCGTCGATTGTTACCTTGTGAGAAGTACCCATCTCTCTTTTGATTGATGATACTGTTCTGTCGGGGTTTGTGATAGCCTGGCGCTTAGCAACCTGACCTACCATTCTTTCGCCGTCCTTGGAAAATGCAACTACGGACGGAGTTGTTCTTGCACCCTCTGCGTTTGCGATTACTACAGGCTCGCCGCCTTCGATTACTGCTACGCAGGAGTTTGTTGTACCTAAATCTATGCCTATTGTCTTTGCCATAATAAATTCCTCCAATAAAATTTTTATTTATTTAAATTATTGATTGTTGTAAATGTTTGTTGAGCTTTGCAATTGTGATTGCAAGTTGTCCATACGAATTGGGTGCGTCTGTTCCAAGATAGCGTGGTTTTTAAATGAACACATCGGTCGGGAAAACGATATGTTCAGCTCTGCATTTTAGTGGACATTTTGCAAGCGTCATTTTCATATGAACACATAGGTCGGGAAACCGTTATTATTTTAACCGCCGACCTTTCTTCTCGAGCTAAAATTAACAGTTTGCAACCTGTACCATTGCGTGGCGGATTATTTTATCGCCGATTTTGTAGCCTGTCTGGAAAACCTGAGCAATGGTGTTTTCACCAAGCTCCTCGTTTTCTACCTTTGAGATTGCGTTGTGCAGATTCGGGTCAAAGGTATCACCGATTTTTCCGAAGGACTCGATTTTCAGCTTTTCAAACGACTTGCCAAGCTGGTTTGAAATAAGCTCAATTCCCTTTACGATTTCGGGGTCGGCTTCGGAAAGATTTTCAAGAGCCATTCTCACGCTGTCGGCAACGGGCAGAAGCTCCGTAACCGCCTTTGCGGTCGCATCGTCATAAAGCGAAAGCTTTTCGTTTGCTGTGCGCTTGCGGAAGTTGTCATACTCGGCGGCAAGGCGCATATATTTGTCCTTCTGTGCCGAAAGCTCCTCGCTCAGCTTTTCGATTTTCTCGTCCTTTTCGTCCTTTGCTTCCTCCGCCTTGTCAGCTTCAGCCTCGGCTGTCTGCTCTTCGGCGGCTTTGGTTTCTTTTACTTCTTCAGCGTTTTCGTGCTTTTTCTTTGGCATTTTTATCCTCCTTCAAGGATTATTGTTGTATGTCTGTCAGCTCGCCTATGAGCGCTCCGACCGTTTCGGAAACGGCTTCGAGAATTGATATCGCTCTGCTGTAATCCATTCTCAGCGGCCCTATCACTGCCAGAACACCTGACGGCTTTGAGTCAATCGTATAGCGTGTTGAAACTACCGAGCTTAAGGCAAGCTCTCGTCTGCTGTTTTCGGCTCCTATTGATACCGAGGTGTCAATGGGGAGATTTTCAAGCATAGCCGCAAGGTCGTGCTCGTTGTTGAGAAATTCAAGAACGCCCCTTGCAGTCAGAAAATCAATGTCGGGTATGAACATCAGCCTTGTGTAGCCGCTGTGGCATACGCTGATTTCTCTGGCGGCTTTGGAAGCCTCCATAATCGCTGTCAGCACACCCGGCATAAAGAGTGACAGCTCGCCGAAGCGTGCCGCCGCAGTCTGGATAAACGGCTGATTGATTGATGAAAGCCTTACTCCCGTGAAAACCTCGTTGAGCGCCTTGTCGAAAACCTCAAGGATTTCGGGGGTGATGATGAACTCACATCGGAACAGCTTGGTTTTGATGATTCCGTTTGAAGCAATGACAACCGCCATAGCTGTGTGAGAACCTGTCTGAACAAAGCTGATACGATGCACTCTGCTGTCGTCGCCGCTCGGTGTTGAAGCAACCGAAGCAAGGTCTGTGAGCTGAGAAATAAGCTCGGCGGCACCCTGAAGTATGCTTTCGGGGGAGTCTGCATTCTGATAAAGCGCAGACTCAATATATTCTCTGCCGCTCTGCGACAACGGAGGCGCAGTCATTATATTATCAATGTAATAGCGGTATGCCTGTGCAGTCGGAACACGACCTGCCGAGGTGTGCGGCTGAACAAGAAAGCCCCTGTTTGTGAGGTCAGCCATCTCGTTTCTGACCGTGGCCGATGAAACATCAAGCCCTGCTTCGCTAATCAGCGTTTTTGAGCCGACAGGCTCGCCTGTGCGGATAAAGCTCTCAACAATTGCCGAGAGGATTTTTTGTTTTCTTGCAGCCAGCTCCATACCGTTCACCTCACTGTCCGAGTCGGTTTTTACTGTTTTAGCACTCTCACTGTTAGAGTGCTAACTGCTATATTCTTAATATAATACCAAAGTCAGTAAAAGTCAAGAGTTTTTTGAAATTTTTTCCGTATTCAGAAAAATACACCGAATTGACAAATACCCAAGCCTGAATTATAATACCTTTGTAGGAGGGGTGACCTGTGGATTTTATGCAACATATATATGTTATACTCTGGGGCGTTGCGGCTCTGCTCACATTTGCGGCAGGAATAAAGCAAAAGGAGCCGTTCGCATTTGTTGTTTCCGTTTTTTTCGTTTTTATGACTGTATGGTATGCGCTGAGAACCTACGGCGGCTATCCTATGTTTGACGGTGAATTGGGAGTAATTTTCAAAATAGTGATGGTTGCGTTCCTTGTCCTGCTGGCAGGCTATATGGTTTTTGCAAGACTAAGGAGTAAGCGGAAGTAAGGGTGCGTTCCTTATATTGATATGAAATCGGCTGTATGCACAAGATATTGTTGCACAGAGCCGGGGTACAAAAAATATGCAAAATTTCGGAGTTTTTTTTGAAAAACACTTGCGTTTTAAAGGCTTTTGTGGTATTATAATACCCATATGACCGATATTTTAAGGAGGTGGGACAATGCCAAACATTAAATCTGCAAAAAAGCGTGTTAAGGTTATCGCTACAAAAACAGCTCGCAACAAGGCTACAAAGTCAGCTTTGAAAACTGCTATCAAAAAGGCTTATATCGCAGTTGATACTAACGCTGACAACAAAACAGAGGCAGTTCGTCTTGCTATCAAGAAAATTGACCAGGCAACAGCTAAGGGTATTCTTCACAAGAATACTGCTGCAAGAAGCAAGTCATCACTTGCTAAAAGACTCAACGCTTCAGCATAAGTTTACAATCGAGTTACACTTAAAGCAGAGATTTTCTCTGCTTTTTTGCTTTTTAAGGGGAATACTCAACCGATATAACAATCTCGTAGGTACACGGCGTGGCAGCGTGACGCTGCACCCAATTCGAGCAGACAGCTCGATTGGAAAAACAACAACGGTTGCCCGACCGAAAAGCAAAGTTTTAGAAATAGTTTTGTAGGGACACGGCGTGCCGTGTCCGAGTTACCCACAATAGAAACCTTAACGCACAAACCAATCCAAA
>CALZCU010000146.1 GCA_945632055.1 uncultured Ruminococcus sp.
TGTTTCAATCAAGATGGCAAAGGAGCAGGGCTTGTCGCTTTCGCCCGTAAAAATTTCGGGAACCTGCGGCAGACTGATGTGCTGTCTTAAATATGAGCAGGAGGCATACACCGATTTGCTCAAAAGAACTCCGAAGGTCGGCGCAATTGTCAACACTCCCGAGGGCAGAGGACTTGTTGTTGAAAATAACCTCATTGCAAGAACGCTCAAGGTCAAGCTTGACAACACACCCGAAGATGTTGCCCCCAAAACCTTTACCGTAAGACAGTGCAAGCTGTTGAAGGACGGCTACATCAAGGTAAACAAAAAGGAAATTGAAGAGCTGAAGGGCTTGGAATAAGCCTGATAAATGCGACACAGTTTGTCAATAAACTGATTATTATTTGTAAAATTCAGAAAAATATTCCCAAAACAATTGCATTTTACAAAATATGTGATACAATAAAGATGAAATCTATTAAGGAGGTGTTCTCCCTATGGCATATGTAATTAGTGATGATTGCATCGCTTGCGGTGCTTGCGCAGACGCTTGTCCTTGCTCTGCTATTTCAGAGGGTGACGGCAAGTATGTTATCGACGCTGATGTGTGCGCAGATTGCGGATCTTGTGCTGATGTTTGCCCGGTAGGTGCTCCTCAGGAGGCATAATTCAGGATAAACAAATCCAAACGGCAAGGTGTTTTCCTTGCCGTTTTTTCTGTAATGATTAATAAAATTATAAGGAACATCAATATGCAGAACATTCACCTTGAACCGCTCGGAAACGGGCTTGAAATATATGTGTCGGAGAGCTACCGTTTTTCAACCGATACAATACTCCTTGCGGATTTTTCCTCTCCCAAGGGCAGAAAAAAATGTGCGGAGCTTGGCACAGGCTGCGGAACAATTCCGCTTCTCTGGTGCCGACATAATAAAAATCTTGAAATTTCGGCAGTTGAAATTCAGCAGGATGCCTGCACGCTTGCGCAGAAAAGCGTTGAACACAACAATCTTGGAGATACTATAAAAATAATAAACTGTGACCTAAAGGAGCTAAAGGGCAGGCTTTCGTTTGGATATTACGACCTTGTTGTTTGCAATCCTCCCTACAAGATAGGCGGCGGAGGAATAAAAAATCCCGAAACGGCAAAGCAAATTGCCCGTCACGAAACCGAATGTACGCTTGACGACATCTGTCAGGCGGCTTCAAAGCTTTTGCAGTTCGGCGGCAGTTTTTGCATTTGTCAGCGACCTGAAAGGCTTGCAGATGTAATGGAGTCTATGAGGAAATTTTCAATTGAGCCAAAAACGCTCCGACTTGTTCAGCAGAGGACGGACAAAGCGCCTAAGCTGTTTTTGCTTGAGGGCAGACGGGGCGGCAGGAGGGGATTTCTGAATATCCTGCCAACGCTCCTTATCGAGGATGGAAAAGGAAATTTTTCCGAGGAAATGATGAGAATATACGGCTGTTACAAAACGCCGTTTGAAGAAAAGAAGTGAATTTATGAGCGGAATTTTATATGTTACGGGAACGCCGATAGGCAACCTCTCCGACTTATCTCCGAGAGCGGTGGAAACGCTTGAAAAGGTCGATTTTATTGCGGCGGAGGACACCCGTGTTACGCTAAAGCTGTTAAACCGATTCGGAATAAAAAAGCCAATGGTGAGCTATTTTGAGCATAATAAACGGGAGAGGGGAGAGATTATCTGCAAAAGGCTTGAGCAGGGCGAGAGCTGTGCAATTGTAACCGACGCAGGAATGCCGTGCATCTCCGACCCCGGCGAGGACTTGATAAAGCTCTGTGAGGAGAGAGGAATCAAAACCGTTGTTGTTCCCGGTCCGAGCGCAGTAATTTCTGCCCTTGCCGTTTCGGGACTTGAAACGGGCAGGTTTACCTTTGAGGGCTTTCTGAGCGTGAATAAAAAGAGCAGAAGCGAGCATCTGCAAAGCCTTAAAAACGAACACAGGACAATGATATTCTATGAAGCACCTCACAAGCTTCCGCAAACCCTGCGTGACCTCTATTCATTTTTCGGTGAAAGAAAAATATCTATAGTTCGTGAGCTTACCAAGCTCCACGAGGAGGTTATCCGCACCACAACAAAATTTGCGGCTGAAAATTATGCCGACGGAAGTTTAAAGGGCGAGCTTGTTCTCGTTTTGGAGGGTGCGCCAAAGCAGGCTGAGCAACAGGAATTTACTCTTGAAGACGCTGTTGAAACTGCAAGAAAGCTGATAGAAAAAGGCGAAAAGGCTACAGAAGCGGCAAAGCAGGCGGCGGCAGTCACAGGCTTTAAGAAAAATGAAATCTACAGGGAGCTGTTATAATGACCTACGAAAACGCACTTGAAAAGATACATTCCCTTTTAACCTTCGGTTCTCGTCCGGGACTCGACAGAATGCTTGCCCTGCTCGACCGAATGGGCAATCCGCAGGACAAGCTGAGATATATTCACATTGCAGGAACAAACGGCAAAGGCTCTGTCTGTGCAATGCTTTCCGCTGTTCTGACTGCCGAGGGCTACAAAACAGGCTTGTTCATTTCTCCCTACATCACCGATTTTCGTGAGAGGATACAGATAAATAACGAGATGATAAGCAAGGAACAGCTTGCAGATGCAGTTGAAGAAACCTTTCCGCTCATTTTACAGCTTCGTGATGAGGGAATAATCATAACCGAATTTGAGTATGTGAATGCCCTTCAATTCTACATTCACGCAAAGGAAAACTGCGACATCGTTGTGCTTGAAACAGGAATGGGCGGCTTGCTCGACTGCACAAATGTAATCAAGCCTCCGCTCTGCTCGGTGATTACGACAATCGGACTTGACCACACTGCCGTTTTAGGCGATACGATTGAAAAGATTACGGAACAGAAGTGCGGCATACTAAAAAAAGGCTCAACTGCCGTTACTTCATCACAGACTCAACAGGCGATGAGCATAATAAAACAGACTGCAAGCAAGCTGAATATCACTCTTGCACTGAGCGAGGACATTGAAATCAGAGTGCTCAGCAAAACGCTTGAAGGAAGTGTGTTTGAGTACAAGGGCAGAGAAATTAGTCTTAGCCTTGCAGGAGAGCATCAGCTTGAAAATGCAAAAACTGCGCTTGCGGCAATCGAGAGTGTAAGGAGAAAAGGACTGCTTGCTATTTCTGATGAAAGCATAGAGAAGGGCTTTGCCAATGCGGTAAACCCTGCAAGGCTTGAACTGCTGAGCAAGGAGCCGATTGTAATTCTTGACGGCGCTCATAATCCCAACGGAATTGAAGCTCTTAGGGCGGCGGCTGAGCGTTTCCTCAGCGGTAAAAAAATTATCGGCATAATGGGTATGCTTGCCGACAAGGACATTGACAGCTCAATTGCCTTGCTCAACGGTGTGTTTAATAAGGTCTGCACCGTTCCCGTAAGCAATCCGAGGGCAATTTCCGCTGAAATGCTTGCCGAAAAATTCAAAGCCTGTATGGGCGGTGAGGTTACGGCTTTTGAGAGTGCAGAGGAGGCTTTTGACAGTGCTTATGATGAAGCGAAAAGAAGCGGTGCGGCTGTACTTGTCTGCGGCTCGCTCTACCTTGCGGGTGAAATAAGACCGTATATTTTAAGAAAAGTTTGAATAAATAATTTCAATACAACAGAATAAAACAAATTTTTTGCTCCATACTAATTATTATAGGTATGGAGCTATTTTTACTCTAAAGGAAATTGCTCGAAAACGGTCGGGTAAAGAAGATTGGGAAATATCAACCTATCTGCTCGAATTACCAGCGGTGGTACACCGCCGAACTGCGTGTCGAGGCACTCGACTTTTGCAAAGGAAGGTTGAAATGTTAAGAACAGAATATAAAAACAATATGTTGACAGCGTACATAGACGGCGAAATCGACCACGATACAGCCGCAAAAATCAGAGTCAGCATTGACGGTGCGGTGCAGTCGCTCAAGCCAAGGCTTCTCACCCTTGATTTCAGCTCGGTTTCATTTATGGATTCATCGGGTGTTGGGCTTGTTATGGGCAGATTCAGACAGATGAAGCTTGTCGGCGGTGAGCTGAGGGTAACGAATATTCCCGACAGGTTATACAGAATTTTTGCAATGTCAGGACTTGAAGCCTTGGGGGTGCTCAGATGAAAACAGTAAAGATCGGAAG
>CALZCU010000147.1 GCA_945632055.1 uncultured Ruminococcus sp.
GGAACATAGTTTTAGCAGTAGTATCTGTACCAACGCCATATTCAACATGAGTAGCCCATTTCTTGTCATTTTTGCTGACAACAAGTGTACTAGCCTTGCTGGTTGAAACATTGATTCTGTCTGCATAAGAAGTTGTGTTTGTTGTGAACCATGCGTATGTTGCGGTTCCGAGTGCGAGCATTGCTACGAGGAGCATTGCTACTGAAGAGACTAACAATCTCTTTCTTGATGTTGCTTTCATAGAGAAATTCCTCCTAAAAATAATTTTTTGTCCCTAAAACACCATAGGGATTTTTTGTTTTATATTCAGCATAGCTGTTTTAGCTGTGCTTAATACCAAAGTTGAGCTTCGGAAGCCTTCCCCTTGAGGGGAAGGTGTCGGCTGTGCCGACGGATGAGGTGTAGCCACGAAGTGGCGTTTGCTGTTGCAGTTATAATGGTTAGTACGGATGCTTCGCATCCTACACCTCATCAGTCACCGTAGGTGACAGCTTCTCCTCAAGGAGAAGCCTTGAAAGGTTCATATATTACTAAAGTTACAAGTACTCTTTTATGTTTAA
This sequence comes from uncultured Ruminococcus sp., assembly GCA_945632055.1. Taxonomy (GTDB): domain Bacteria; phylum Bacillota; class Clostridia; order Oscillospirales; family Acutalibacteraceae; genus Ruminococcoides. The sequence continues at coordinate 561 of CALZCU010000147.1, forward strand.
CTGATTCAAAATATCATTACAAACATCATCAAAATTTTGGCTTATATCTCTGTTGGTGTATCGTAACACACTATATCCAAGCCTGCTCAGCTCATTATTTCTTATTGTATCTTTCTTTCTGCCCTCATCTTCATAATGTTGCGAACCGTCAATTTCAATCACAATCTTTTTTGATGCACAGAAAAAATCAACAATATAATTTCTAATTACCTTTTGTCTGTTAACAGTTAACGGTAACTTTTTTAAAAAATCGTACCATAATTTTCGTTCTTCCACTGTCATATTCTTGCGGAGCGTTTTTGAATTTGGTACAATTTTTGCATTGTATTTCTTCATTCCTGTTATTGCGGAGCGGTGGTTTCATCGTCACGCACGCTGAACAACATTCTCATTCTGACATGACCGTTGCGGATATCGTCAATGCACTCGGGGTCGTTGCCCTCTATCCAGATTACAATTGTATATTTGTCAACATCGCCAACCTTGAAATCCTCGGTAGCCGTTGACATTACAATCGTATCGGTTTCAAACTTTGTGCAGTCGGTTTCGGCTGTGTTGCGGTCGTCGTATTTGCCCTTGCCGTAAATTGCCGGCTCGCCGTTTTTGTAAACCATTACTCTTACTGCCTCATCGGCTGACTTTGCAACACCGTTGATGTCGAGAACTGCGTCATAGTCAAGCGTAGCCTGTCCGTTATTCTTGCAGTAGAAGGTGTACGCAACATAATTGTCGCCGTTGTGAGGTCCGTTTGCGCTTGTGTCGAGGTCGATGGGAAGCCACTCATATGTAATGTTTGTTACATTGTCAACCTGCTTTGCGGTGAGCGAAGCACTCTGCGTTTTAAACTCGGGGTCTTCGCTGAGGATAATGCCCTTCTTTACCGCAGGAGAGTCAACGCTGATAATCAGGTCGCCCCACTGTGTTACGAGCATTGAAACAAAGAACAGTATAATCAGTATAATCATGCAAACCGTCAGAATAATGCTCAACAGCTTTCTGCGCTTTTTATACTTTACTATTTCGATTGAGTCGTTCGTCACATGGAAATGCTCAATCTGCGCATCGGCAATTGTCTTGTCGTTAAGCTTGCTCAACTCCTCCGGAGTAATGGGCTGTTCAATTTTTGATTTTTTATTTCCGAACAATTTTATCACTCCGTCGGGTTTATAATGTTAAGCGGATAATCCGCTTGTTTTGTCTGAGTCAATCATTATGAAATCGGAACATTGTTTTCGTCACAGCCGATAAAGCCGAGCTGCACACCGAGCTGTGCGTCCTGAACATCGTCGTCGCACTGCGGGTCTTCGCCGTCAATCCAAAGTCTGATTGTCACCTTGGTGGGCTTGAGCTGTTCAATATGGAAAATTCTTGTGTTGTCTGTGTAAACCATAGCGCCGCCCGGCAAATCAAAGGTTGCCTGTCCGTTTACGGGAGTTCCCCTGTTCGGCTCATAGATTGCCGTTCCGTTTGCCGCTGTGGTGAAGCCCACTCTTACGCAGTTTACTACATCAGCCTTTGCGCCCGTTGAGGTTGTTGTAACCTTAGTTCCGTTGTCCTCGCCCTGCTCAGTGCTTTCGGTTGTAAGGTGAACCCACATTTCCTCGGTTGCGATGAAGTAACATTCAAATTCAAGGTAGGAGCGGTCGTTAGGCTTCCTTTCGCCGCCTCTCCGATTTGTAAAAACATCGCCTGCTCTTGTTGTTACGGGGTCAAGAATAATGTCCTCGAGCCTTGCGTTCTGCTTTTGCAGATACTCGTCAATCATCTCATTGGTGATGACCTTGCCGTATTTTTCAAGGTCCGTTCCGTAATCCTCCATAGCAACCTTGAGCTGTGCGCTCATACTGATGTGCAGGTCAAGGTTCTGAACGCCTGCAAAGGTGTTGACCGAGAACCACGCAACGGTTGCCGTTGTCATTGAAAGCAGAGTGATTACAGCTATGTAGATTATAAGTCTCCTGCGTCTTTTGCTAGGGACTTTTTCGCTTACCATTTTATCAACAATTTTATCGAAAAGGCGCATTTGTGAACACTCCTAAGCTTCATATATACCCACAAATAAAAGCAGTCGGGCATTTTGCCTGACCTTTTATGCGTATATTTTATACCTTTCACATCAAATAATCAACAACTTTTTATTCATTTTAATCTTTTTTGTATACATATACAATATTTCCAAATTATGTTTGTGCAATATGAAATAAAAGAATTACACAATTGTAAAGTCGAGTGCCTCGACACGCAGTTCGAGCAGACAGCCCGATATTTTGAAAAGCAACGGTTACCCGACTGTAAAGTAATATTCATCAATCAGCCTTGCAGACCGGTCGAGTGCCTCGACACGCAGTTAATCAGTCAGGTTAATTCTCTTTTAAATAAAAATAGCTGAATTTTAACATATAGTAAAAACTCAGCTATAAAATATTAAAAATATTCACTTGAATGTGCATTAATCAATGATATAATATAATTAAATTACATTGTTATCGGACAAATCCGCCTGTGCCAAGCCGCAAACAGGAAGCTCAGTTCTGCTTTCTGACGATTTTGTATTCATCATAAAGCTGAAAATAGTGGCACTGCGTAACGCTCTGAGTCAGAAAACGCTCCATTTCGTCCTCGTCGAGATTCACACTGCAATAGTCGCCGAACTCCTCGTCCGTAACATAATGAGCGCACATTTCACAGCTGTCAGCCATTTTTCTCATCTCCCTTGCCGACAAAATCATACTTATTATATGAAAACGGCACATAGCTTTCGAGCTGTTCAAAGAGCTGTTCCTCGGTGTCGGCAACGGTATAAAGGCGGTTGCACTCGTCGGTCATAAACTTCTGGTCAACGGCATTCTTCATCATTGCGAGCATATGGTTGTAGTAGCCTTTTACATTATATACTATAATCGGCTTGGTGTGGCGGCGAAGCTGTTTGAGCGTTAGCACCTCAAAGAACTCCTCAAAGGTTCCCATTCCGCCTGCGCAGATTATGAATGCGTCCGACCTGTCCTCCATAATGCCCTTTCGTTCACGCATTGTTTCGGTAAAGACAAGCTCGGTGCATTTATCGTAAAGCACATCCATTTCGGTGAAAAATTCGGGACTTACTCCGATGAGCCTGCCGTTTTCGGCTGACGCTCCTCTTGCAGACGCTCCCATTACGCCGTATTTTCCTGCGCCGAAAACAAGGGTGTCGCCTCTTTTTGCAATTTCTCTGCCGAGATGCTCGGCTGTGTCGAGATATTCCTTGTCTATAAACTCGCTTGACGAGCCAAATACACATATATTCATACAAAATTATCCTTTCATTTATCTCGTTTATTATATTACATATTATACATCGCAATAACCGTGCGGTCAACTGCGGTTTGTAAACTGTTCGTTACTTTAAATATCAGGAGATTTATTATGTCTGTTTTATCAAAAATTAAAAGCAATAATGATGTTCCCATTGTGGAGCGAAGCGTTTTCAGCCTTGCTTGGCCTATATTTTTTCAGTCGCTTCTCGGAGTTGCGCTCGGCTATGTCGACACAATTATGCTTTCAAACTACAACAACACCGCTGTCGGCG
>CALZCU010000148.1 GCA_945632055.1 uncultured Ruminococcus sp.
TGACTACAGGCTTGCGCTTGAGGCTTGTGCGGCAGGAGTAGACAAAATCCGCATCAATCCCGGAAATATAGGCTCTGATGACAGAGTAAAGGCAGTTGCAGACGCTTGCAGAGCGAGAAATATTCCCATAAGAATCGGAGTGAATTCCGGCTCTCTTGAAAAGGAAATACTCGCAAAATACGGTCACCCAACTCCGCAGGCACTTTGCGACAGCGCACTATACCACGCGTCTCTTCTTGAAAAATTCGACTTTACCGATATTGTGCTTTCAATGAAAAGCTCTACGGTTTCAACAATGGTAAAGGCATATGAGCTTGCTTCCGAGCAGTGTGATTATCCGCTTCACCTCGGTGTTACCGAAGCAGGCACCGAAAGAATGGGCATAATCAAATCAGCGGCAGGCATCGGTTCTCTGCTTATGCACGGAATCGGCGACACAATAAGAGTGTCACTGACAGCAGACCCCGTGAAGGAGGTTTATGCCGCCTATGATATTTTAAAGGCTCTCGACATTGAAAAAGGCGGTATTCAGTTTGTGTCCTGCCCGACCTGTGGAAGAACAAGAATTGACCTTGTAAAAATTGCAGGAGAGGTTGAGGAAAGGCTCAAGGACTGCAAAAAGAACCTGAAGGTTGCCGTAATGGGTTGTGTTGTAAACGGTCCCGGCGAAGCAAGGGAAGCCGACATAGGCATTGCAGGCGGCGACGGCTGTGGACTTGTATTCAAAAAAGGCGAGATTATCTGCAAGGTTTCCGAGGATAAGCTCGTTGACGCATTAATGGATGAAATTGAAAAAATGAATTAAGGCTTTTTGTAGTTCGGCAGAAAGCCGGTGCTACTAATTATCAGAAGGAATTATATGAAAACACTTGGCGAAGTATTTAGTTCGCTGTTCAAAACGGCTGATTTTCCGTCTGCTGTTTCAAACGGTGTGCTTACAAAAATAAATATTGCAAGTGAAGCCCGTTCGATTGCCCTTTGGGTAAATTTCGACGGGCTTGTTGAGCGTAATGCGCTTTTTGAAGCTGAAAACAAAATTTCTAAAATTTTAAACCTGTCATCGGTAAGAATCAAGCCGAGCTTCCCAAAGGAGCTTTTCTCAGCCGATTATTTTCCTCAGCTGTATCTTGCAATAAAGCGTGACATTCCCTGCATTAACGGAACGCTGAATAATGCAGAGATAACGCTTGAAAACGATACGCTGACGATTAATCTGCTCAACGGCGGAAAAAATCTGCTTGACTCAAAAGGCTTTGACAAGGCTCTTGTTAGGCTGGTTTCTGAAGAATTTAATCTTCATATCAGCGTGAAGTATTCAGGAGTATTTGAGGTGGAAGCAGAAAGCAATGAATATATTGACACAATCAAGAGTGCCGAGGAGCAAATGCAGAGGGAAAGTCTTGCAAAGGCGGCTGATTTTTACCGTGATGAGGAGGAAAATTCTACTCAGATTAAGGAAAAGCTTGCAGAAGCCGTTGCAGATGAGGTTGAAATCAGAGAGGGCAAGTTTGCCGTTCCGCAGATTATACAGTCATCAATCCGTCCTCTGTACGGCAGAAGCATAAGAGGAAAGATGATTCCGATAAGTGCCATTGCAGGAGATTCAGGCAAAGTTGTAATCTGGGGCGATGTTTTCGACCTCGAAAAACGCATTACAAAATCAGGCGATAAAAATATTTTCACAATTGATATAACAGACTACACAGGCTCGACAACAATCAAGGTGTTCAACACTATCAAGGAGTCAGCCTCGGTAGATTCAATCAGAAAAGGCGATACAATTGCAGTTATGGGCGATGTTGAGTACGATAAGTACGCAGGTGAGCTTGTAGTAAACGCCCGTTCAATCGGTACTGCACAAAAGGTAAAGGTAGTAGATAAGGCTGAAAAAAAGCGTGTTGAGCTTCACCTGCACACAAATATGTCGCAGATGGACGCAGTTACCTCTGCAGGCGACCTTGTCAACCGTGCGTACAAATGGGGACACAAGGCTGTAGCAATCACTGACCACGGTGTTGCTCAGGCATTTCCTGATGCAATGAAGGCGGCTGATAAGATTAACAAGGACGAGGAGAAAATCAAGGTCATCTACGGCATTGAGGCATACTTTATGGACGACCTTGTCGAGTCGGTTAAGGGCGAATCCGACACCTCCTTTGACGGTACTTTCATATGCTTTGACATAGAAACAACGGGACTTTCCGCCGCTCGTGACAAAATTACCGAAATTGGTGCAGTAAAGGTTGTAAACGGAGAAATCACAGACACATTTTCAACCTTTGCAAACCCTGAAATGCCTATACCTCAGAGGATAACGGAGCTGACGGGCATAACAGATTCAATGGTTAAGGACGCTCCCTCTCAGAGCGAGGCTGTTTCTGCATTCCTTGAATTTGCGGGAGATAATGTGCTTGTTGCCCACAATGCACCGTTTGATACCTCGTTTATCCGCAAGGCTTGTGAAAATATGGGCAGGGAATATAATTACACCTCAATTGACACAGTGGCTATTTCCAGGGCAATATTGCCTGATATTAAAAACTGTAAGCTCGACACTGTTGCAAAATATCTTCGTCTTGGAGATTTTAACCACCACAGAGCAACCGACGATGCGGAGATTCTTGCACGGATTTTCATTAATCTTTGCAAGCGTCTGAGAGATGATTACAGTATTACAAGCACTAATGAGATAAATACAAAAATTGCAGGCGGTGACTTCAAAAAACTGCCGACCTATCATCAGATAATTCTTGTTAAGAATAAAACAGGACTTAAAAACCTATACAGACTTATATCCTACAGTCACCTAAACTATTTCTATAAAAAGCCGAGAATACCTAAGAGCGAGCTTGTTAAGTACCGAGAGGGACTTATAATTGGTTCAGCCTGCTGTGCAGGTCAGCTTTATGAAAGCATACTTGCAGGAAAGCCCTGGGCTGAGCTTAAAAGTATAGCTTCGTTTTATGATTATCTTGAAATTCAGCCGACAGGCAACAATGCGTTTATGATAAGGGACGGAAGATTCAATTCCGTTGAAGAGCTTCACGAAATCGATCGTACAATTATAAAGCTTGCCAAAGAGCTTGGAAAGCCTGTATGCGCAACCTGCGATGTTCATTTTATGGATCCGACCGACGGCGAGTTCAGAAAAATTCTTCTTGCTGGTCAGGGCTTTAAGGACGCAGAGGATCAGGCTCCGCTCTATTTCAGAACAACAGCCGAAATGCTTAAGGAGTTTGAGTGGCTCGGCAAGGATAAGGCTTACGAATATGTTGTAGAAAATCCAAATAAAATTGCCGATATGTGCGAAAGTGTAAGACCTATTCCAAAGGGCACATTCCCTCCGAACATTGAAGGAGCAGAGGAACAGCTCATTGATATTACTTGGAAAAGAGCAAAGGAAAAGTACGGCGATCCACTTCCCGATATAGTAAAGGCACGACTTGACAAGGAGCTTAATTCAATTACAACCTACGGCTTCTCTGTGCTGTATATGACCGCACAAAAGCTTGTTGCAGACAGTGAGGCTCACGGATATCTTGTCGGCTCAAGAGGCTCTGTAGGCTCATCGTTTGTCGCAACGATGTCGGGTATTTCCGAGGTAAATCCGCTTTGTCCCCACTATGTATGCCCAAAATGCAAGCACAGTGAATTTATCACTGACGGAAGCTACGGCTCAGGCTTTGATTTACCCCCGAAGGATTGTCCCGAATGCGGTACAAGAATGGATCAGGACGGTCACGAAATTCCGTTTGAAACATTCCTCGGCTTCAAGGGCGACAAGGTTCCCGATATAGACTTGAATTTCAGCGGTGAATATCAGTCAAAGTCGCACCGCTACACAGAGGAGCTTTTCGGCAAGGACAATGTGTTTAAGGCAGGAACGATTGCAACCGTAGCGGAAAAAACTGCTATGGGTTTTGTCAAAAAGTATGCGCAGGAACGGGGAATGACTTTGCACAAGGCGGAGGAAAAGCGCCTTGCAATTGGCTGCACAGGTGTAAAGCGTACAACAGGTCAGCACCCCGGAGGAATGGTTGTTGTTCCCAGAACAAATGATGTCTATGACTTCTGTCCCGTTCAGCATCCTGCAAACGATGTGAATTCAGACAATATTACA
>CALZCU010000149.1 GCA_945632055.1 uncultured Ruminococcus sp.
TAATGATTTCACAGTTACGGTTTCAGCTAATCCAAAATCCGGATTTGATGTGTGTGTATACCTTGGCGGCATAAAAGTTGAAACATTTGAACAGATTTCAACTGTTGAAGAACTGATTGCAAAAAAGAGTGCTTATCTTACTTTCACAGGAGAAGGTGAGATTACAGAAGTTGCAGGAGCCGTGCTTGCCGGAGGTACTGATGGCGAGGTTACAAACAGTTCTATCACAACATTTCTTGACAATCTTGAAAACATCAGATTTAATGCGGTTGCATTTCCTATTGCGGAGATTGAAACAGATACGTATGCTGCTATCAAGTCCAAAATTAAGTTTTTAAGAGATTCACTCGGCAAAACGGGTCAGTTTGTTGTTGCAAATTATGCAGCTGATTATGAAGGCATTATCAATGTTACAAACGGAGTTGTGCTTTCAGACGGTACAGAAATCGATGCAGTTACAGCAACAGCATTTGTCGCAGGAATTACAGCCGGAGCGTCTTATAATGCAAGTAATACACAGCAGCCTTATGATGATGCAGTAAGTGTACTTGACCTCAAGACAAACGAAAAAGCTGAAATTGCTACAACAAAAGGTGAGTTTTACTTCTCTCTCTCGAATGCCGGTGATGTTGTTATCGATTATGACATCAATTCTCTTTGCACTGCCGCGGCGCAGGGAAATAAACCTGACGGCTTTAAGAAAAATCGTTATGTAAGAGTGATTGATACCCTTCTTGAAGACCTTAAGGATGAATTCCCACCTGCACGTTTCGATAATAACGAAGAGGGCTGGGACCTTATGGAAGGCAGAGGAAACGCTATTCTCAAACAGTATGAGGCGGATAACGCTATTTCTGATGTAGATTATGATACTGATTTTCTTGTTGACAGGGTTGCTTCAAACGGCGATGCAACATATATCAACATTGCCATTAAACCCGTTGATTCAGCAGAAAAAATCTATATTACAGTAAAAACAGAGTAAGGAGGAGCGTGAAATATGAGCAGATTGGAAACAAATACAGGTATTAATCCTATGCTGAAAACCGAAGGTGAGCTTTTTATCAACGGTGAGAAGTTCGCACAGGCAAAGAAAGTTCTTATAAAGGTTTCTCTCAACAATTCCACAAGCAAGCCGCTTGGGGTTAAAACTGAGAAAACCAGAACTACAGGCTATAAGATTTCCGTTGAAGTTGGTATGTACAAGACCAATAAATTCGGCGTTTCAATCGTGAAGAACTACCTCGACAAAGGTCTTACTCCCGAATTTACAATTCAGGCACTTAACAATGATAAGGGCTCTGATTTCTTCAAGCAGTTCGGAAATGATGTCGTTACAATTACCGGCTGTGTTCCTACCGGTGATTTAACTTTACTTGACCTTGATTCATCTTCTACAGATTACGTTGAAGAAACAATCAATTTTTCAGGCTATCAGTTCGTATAACTATGTAAAAACGCACGCTTTTTGCACTTATGCTACGATATTTGTATTTTTTGATACACTTTTTGCATATTTGCTACGGCGTGCGTTTCGTATTTTTTAGAAAAAGGGGAAATCTAACATTATGGCAAATGCAAGTATTAAAGCTTTTATGAGAAACAAGGCAAAAGAAGAGGAAATCGTAAACGTTCTTGCACCGGAAAGCTTCGTTGACGAAAACGGCGAACGTATTGTAATGAAGGTTAAAAGACTTTCTACTAAACACGTCAATGATGTTTACAGTGATTTCAATTATCCCGTGACTGCAAAGGATGAAAAAGGAAACTTTATTGTTCAGAACGGCAGAATTGTCAAGGATTTCTATTCTGATCCCGAAGGTCAGATTAACCGCCTTATGGTTGACGCTCTTGTTTTCCCTGATCTTCATGACCCGGAATTGATGAAATTCTACAATTGCGTTGATGTTATGGATATGCCGCATGCCGTTTTTGCAAGTAAAAACGAATATGAGTATGTGCGTGATGCAGTACTTTCTCTTGCTTCCACGCTTTCGGGCGAGGAAAATGATTGTATCGTTAAAGAAGCAAAAAACTAATTGCAGAGGTTGGCAGTATTTCTTATTGGGCACACATTATGTGGCAACGGCATGGTATGAGATTTTCAGAATTCTTTTCGTTAAGTGACGAAGAACAATTAGTTTATATAGCTTCTGAAAGTTATTATAATGAATGCCGAGAAAAAGCCATAGAAGCCCAAAAAGGAAAGTAAAATACTGCCTCATCTCTGCTTCCATTAAGTATAAAAGGGGGTAAATATGGCAGTTTTAAGCACTAAATTTAAGCTTGTTGACGATATGTCAGACAAACTAAAAAATTTAGGTACAACAGGTAAAGATGTTGAACAACAACTGCAAGATATAGGTACATCTGCAAGCTCCCTCGAAAAAGTATCGGAAAACGCTGAAAAATCCACACAGGCTATTTCAGATACTTCTCAAGCTATTCAGGAATATAATGAATGGCACGAAAAAAGTGTTGATGCATTAACAGACTACATAAACGGTGTTGAGGGTTCTGAAGAAGAACTAAATAAGTATATCGGTACTACTGAAAGTTCGTCAGAAACTACAGAGAAATTCAATGAAAAGTTAAAAGGTTCTCAAGAAGAACACGAAAAAACACAGGAAAAAATCAAAAATACCTCTGAAAAAACTGAAGAATACGGAAACACCAATAAAGAAGTTTTTGAAAATCTTGAGAATCTAATAGCGGCGGCAGGCATTGTAGCTTTCTTAAAGAAAGTTTATGACGGCTACCAGAAGTGCATTGAAGCGGCGAGTGAGTACGAAACCTCTGTAGCAAAGGTATCAACACTTGCAGACCCGAATCAAATGTCTGTCGGTGATATGAGTAGTGAACTACTTGAACTGTCGCAAAAGACGGGACAGGCTGCTACTAATCTTGCCGAGGCAGAGTATCAGGCACTTTCAGCAGGAGTAGCAACAAAAGATGCCGCTGCATTTGTTGAGAAAGCAAATGAACTTGCTGTTGGTGGATTTACAGAACAATCAACATCTGTAGATATTCTTACTACTGCATTAAATGCTTATCAACTCGAAGTATCTGAAACAAACAGGATATCTGATGTACTTATCAATACTCAAAATAAAGGTAAAACAACAGTTGATGAGCTCGCACAGAATATGGGTAGAGTAATACCCTCGGCAGCCGCTTATAATGTTGAGATTGAGGATTTGAGTACAGCATATGCAATACTTACCGCAAATGGTATAGCCACAGCAGAGTCTACCACTTATCTTAAGGGTATGTTCAACGAGTTAGGCGATACAGGAAGTACAGTATCGGAAACCCTTAAGGAAGAAACCGGTAAATCGTTTGCTCAACTTAAAGAAGAAGGTAATTCACTGGGCGATATAATTGGGGTTTTGTCAAATTCTGTAAATGGTAATGCAACTGCATTTGCAAATCTGTGGTCTTCACAGGAAGCAGGAATCGGTGCATTATCGTTATTAACAAGCGGAACAGAAAAATACAATTCTGTGCTTGATAGTATGAAAAATTCTACCGGTACAGCAGCTGAAGCATATGAAAAAATGACTAATACGTCGGAGCATACTGCTAAAGCTGTACAGACTGCAGGCACAAACTTACAAATTGCTATAGGAAATGCAATGCTACCGGCAACAAACAAATTTAATGAGGCATTAGCAAGTGTTCTTAACGGTCTTACTACCTTTGTTAATAATCATCCGGGAGTTGTTAAGGCGATTTCTGCTATAGCAGTAGGTGTGGGTGTTGTTACTGCTGCAATTGTAGGATATACGGCTGTTACAAAACTTGCAACTGTAGCGACAGCGGCTTTTAAAGCTGTTACAACTGCATTGAGTAATCCCGTGTTTTTAGTTATAACTGCAATAACAGCAGGAGTAGCTGCTTTAGCTACATGGTGTATATCACAGGAAGATGCAACTGATGAAACTGAAAACTTAACGGAAGCATCCAAAAAACAATATGGTGAATTACAGTCGCTGAAAGCAACATATGCGGAACTTTGTGACAATGGTGATGAAAATTCATTAAAGGCAGTAGAGCTGAAAGCAAGAATTGATGAACTAACCAC
>CALZCU010000150.1 GCA_945632055.1 uncultured Ruminococcus sp.
ACAGGAAACCATCCACGAGCTTATCAACGATGACCTTCTTGACAAGGATTACTATGCCGCAGTTGACGATTACAACAACGCAATTCTCCACGGCATTGTAAAAATTGCTTCCAAGATGGGCATATCGACTATACAGTCCTACCACGGCTCTCAGATTTTTGAGGCTATCGGTATCAGCAAGGAAGTAATTGACGAATACTTCACCGACACCGTAAGCAGAATCGGCGGAATCACAATCAAGGACATTGAGGATAATGTAGATAATCTCCACACAGCCGCATTCGATCCGCTCGGACTCGGCACATCAACCGAGCTTGAATCCAGAGGAAGTCACAAATTCAGAAGCGGAAAGGAAGAGCATCTCTACAATCCGCAGACAATCCACACACTGCAAACAGCAACACGAACAAACGACTACGACCTTTACAAAAAGTATTCGCATATGATTTCCGACGAGATGGAGCCTGCCAACATCAGAGGTCTGCTCGATTTCAAATACGCTGACAAGCCTGTTCCTCTCGATGAGGTTGAAAGCGTTGACTCAATCGTTAAGCGCTTCAAGACAGGAGCTATGTCCTACGGCTCAATTTCTCAGGAGGCACACGAGGCTCTTGCAATCGCAATGAACAAGCTCCACGGCAAATCAAACTCGGGTGAGGGCGGCGAAAGCCTTGAAAGACTTGAAACAAAGGGCAAGGCTGAAAACAGATGCTCTGCAATCAAGCAGGTTGCGTCAGGCCGTTTCGGAGTAACCTCCCGTTACCTGACCTCAGCCGATGAAATTCAGATTAAAATGGCGCAGGGTGCAAAACCCGGCGAGGGCGGACATCTTCCCGGCAAAAAGGTTTATCCGTGGATTGCAAAAACCCGTCACTCAACACCCGGTGTTTCGCTCATCTCTCCTCCGCCCCACCACGATATTTATTCAATCGAGGACCTTGCACAGCTCATCTACGACCTCAAGAACGCCAACAAGGACGCAAGAATTTCCGTTAAGCTCGTTTCCGAAAGCGGTGTCGGCACAGTTGCGGCAGGCGTTGCAAAGGCAGGCGCAGGAGTAATCCTCATCTCAGGCTATGACGGCGGTACGGGTGCCGCTCCGAGGAACTCAATCTACAACGCAGGTCTGCCCTGGGAGCTTGGTCTTGCCGAGGCTCATCAGACGCTCATTATGAACGATTTGAGAAACAAGGTTGTTATCGAAACCGACGGCAAGCTGATGAACGGCAGAGATGTTGCAATTGCCGCAATACTCGGTGCAGAGGAATTCGGCTTTGCCACTGCTCCGCTTGTAACTCTCGGCTGTGCAATGATGAGAGTCTGCAATCTTGACACCTGTCCCTTCGGCGTTGCAACCCAGAATCCCGAGCTTCGCAAGAGATTTATGGGCAAGCCCGAATATGTAATCAACTTTATGCGCTTTGTTGCAAGCGAGCTTCGTGAGTATATGTCAAAGCTCGGTGTCAGAACGGTTGACGAGCTTGTCGGCAGAATCGACCTCATCAAGCCGAAAGAAAACCTTGAGGGCAGAGCCGCAGAGGTTGACCTCTCCAACATTCTGAACTGCAACTTTGCAAACGAAAAAATAGAATACTCAAAGAAGAACAAGTACGACTTCAAGCTTGAAGAAACTCTTGACGAAAAGCTTCTTTTAAAGGAGTTCAAGTCAGCCTTTGCAAACGGCACGAAGAAAACAATCGAAGTAAGCGTGAAGAACACCGACCGCTCCTTCGGTACAATCTTCGGCTCGGAAATCACAAAGAAATACTACAACACCCTTGAGGACGATACCTTCAAGGTTATCTGCAACGGCTCGGGCGGTCAGAGCTTCGGCGCATTTATCCCCAACGGTCTTACTCTTGAGCTTGTCGGCGACAGCAACGACTACTTCGGCAAGGGACTTTCGGGCGGTAAGCTCGTTGTCTATCCGCCAAAGAATTCCACCTTCAGAGCAGATGAAAACATCATCATCGGTAATGTTGCTCTCTACGGCGCAACAAGCGGCAAGGCATTCATCAACGGCGTTGCAGGAGAACGCTTCTGCGTAAGAAACTCAGGCGCTGTTGCAGTTGTCGAGGGAGTCGGCGACCACGGCTGTGAATATATGACAGGCGGAAGAGTTGTTGTAATCGGCAAGACAGGCAAAAACTTTGCGGCTGGTATGTCGGGCGGTGTAGCCTATGTTCTTGACGAGGACAGAGATTTATACACTAAGCTCAACAAGGAAATGGTGCTGTTCTCCGAGGTAACCGAGAAGTACGATATTCTTGAGCTGAAAGGTCTTATCGAGGAGCATACTAAGGCAACAGGCTCTGTTAAGGGCAAGGAAATTCTCGACAACTTTGAAGAATATCTGCCGAAATTCAAGAGAATTATCCCCCACGACTACAAGAAAATGATGTCTGCAATTGCCGTAAACGAAGAAAAGGGTATGAGCAGTGAGCAGGCTAAAATCGAAGCATTCTATCAGATTATTCACAACAAGTAAGGAGGAGAAGCACAATGGGAAAGCCAACAGGATTTATGGATTATAAACGAGAGGACGCTCCCGCATTCTCCGTTAAGGAACGCATAAAGAACTATGAGGAATTTCACACTCCTCTAACAAAGGAGGAGCAGTCAAAGCAGGGCGCACGCTGTATGGAGTGCGGTGTGCCGTTCTGCCAGTCGGGTATGATGATAGGCAACGCTTATTCAGGCTGTCCTCTCAACAACCTCATTCCCGAATGGAACGATTTGATTTTCAAAAATGCCTGGGAACAGGCATACAACCGTCTTAAGCTTACAAATAATTTCCCCGAATTTACATCTCGTGTATGCCCTGCACTCTGTGAAAAAGCCTGCACCTGCGGTGCAAACGGCGACGCAGTAACAGTCAAGGCAAACGAGTACGGCATTATTGAGAACGCTTACATCGAGGGCTTTGCAGGTCCTCAGCCTCCAAAGGTTAGAACAGGCAAAAAAATTGCCGTTATCGGCTCGGGTCCGTCAGGTCTTGCGGCGGCTGACCAGCTCAACAGGAGAGGTCATTCCGTTACGGTTTTTGAAAGAAGCGACAGAGTCGGCGGTCTGCTGATGTACGGTATCCCGAATATGAAGCTCGAAAAGCACATTATCGACCGCAAGGTTGACATTATGAAGGAGGAGGGCGTTGAGTTCAGAACAGGCGTTAATGTCGGAAAGGACATCAAGCCCGCTCAGCTCCTCAAGGAATACGACAGGGTGATTCTCGCCTGCGGTGCATCTAATCCGAGAGATATCAAGGTGCCGGGCAGAGATGCAAATGGCATCTACTTTGCCGTTGATTTCCTCAAATCAACAACAAAGTCACTGCTTGACAACGACTTAAAGGACGGAACATATATCAGCGCAAAGGGCAAGAGAGTTATGGTAATCGGCGGCGGCGACACAGGCAACGACTGCGTCGGAACAAGCATAAGACACGGTGCAAAGTCCGTTTTACAGCTTGAAATGATGCCCAAGCTCCCCGATGAAAGAACAGAGGATAATCCGTGGCCGCAGTGGCCGAGAGTCTGTAAAACAGACTACGGTCAGGAGGAAGCAATTGAGGTTTTCGGAAACGACCCAAGAGTTTATCAGACCACCGTCAAGGAGTTTTTAAAGGACAAAAACGGCAACCTTAAGGGTGCTGTCCTCGTTAAGCTCCAGCCCGAAAAGGACAAAAAGACGGGCAGAATGATAATGAAAGAGGTTGAAGGCTCAGAATACAGCGTAGAGGTTGAGCTTGTGCTGATTGCGGCAGGCTTCCTCGGCAGTGAAAGCTATGTAACAAAGGCTTTTGGAGTTGAAACAAATGCAAGAACCAATGTTGCAACAGTCGACGGCTCTTTCAAAACAAATGTCGAAAACATCTTCACCGCAGGCGATATGCACAGAGGACAGTCGCTTGTAGTATGGGCAATCCGTGAGGGCAGAGATGCCGCACGAGAGGTTGACGAAAGCCTGATGGGATATACTAATCTTTGATTCACCGCTGTACCATCGCTTGTAAGTCGAGTGTCTCGACACGCAATTCGAGCAGACAGTTTGATATTTTCAAACCTTCTTTGCCCGA
>CALZCU010000151.1 GCA_945632055.1 uncultured Ruminococcus sp.
AGTAGAAGTGTTTTTCAGGTCAAAAAATCTGATTTGATTGACGCTCAGAACATATGCAGTATTATCTGAGGTGAGAATAATTCTCTTTGAGCCTGTGCCTGTGTTGCAGGCATAAAGCTGATTTCCTTCGCTGTTGAAGCCGTAGGCTGTGTTTCCGTCAAGCACTGCAATTGTTCCTTTGTAAAGCGACATTGACTCTGCTCCGTAGCTTGTGTCAACAGAGCTTGTATTGTCGCCGTTGTCGTTGTAAATTTCAAGAACACAGCTTCTGCCGTCACCGCTTTTTGAAAGTGCAAGAGCAAAGGAGCTTGTGTCCCTATTAAAGCAGTAATTTGCAAGGGCTTTGCCCTCATAATCAACTTTTTTGTACTCCTCATCGCCGCCCTTTACAATATATGAAGCGGATTGTCCGACAAGCACAGCCTTGTCCGAGGTAATGTAGGAACAGTCAACCACTGTGTCATTTTCAATTGTGTATGTGGAAACCGGCTCTTCCTTTGAAAAATCAAGCACATATACGCCCGTCTTGAGAGCACCGTTATCGGTTGAAATTCCGCAGGCTACACCGCCTGTTCCGTCGTTATTCAGTGCGATTGAATTTATGTAATACTCCGAAAAGGAATACTTGAATATTCTGTTGTTATTGCTGTTGAACACATACAGAATTGACGGATATCCGCTTCCCTCGGTAACAATACCGTATACTCCGTTCTGAGCAATATCGCCTGTGTAGATTGCGCCCTCAGCCTCGCCTGAATAGAGCATACTGTCAAAATTCTGAAGCTGATAGCCTGATGTTCCGATTCCGTAAGTCAGAAATCTGTTCCCTGCCGACTTCAGAACAGGCTTTGAGTAGCGGTGCTGAATATTTGCAATTTCGCTTCCCGTTGAATTGAGGGTAATAAAAGAGGTGTCGGAAGCATATGCCACATGCCCCTGATTTACAGAAAAATTGCCCGACGCAACCTCTGCACCTACAATGTCGACCGGATAGCCGTTGCCTGCATTTCCGAGAACATCGTATGTCCACCAATTGGAGATGTTGTCCCAGGTGAGCTTTTCACGGTTTGCAAAGGCAAACACAATCAGACCTGCCGCAAGAGCAATGCAGACGCCTATTATTATTTTTTTAACGGCTTCGGGAGAAATATTGGTTTTTTCCTGTTCATAATCATCAAGAGGCATATCCTCGTAGCTGATTACATCACGCTCGGGAGCTTTACGCTTTGCGTAGCGTCCTCTGATTTTATTAAACATCCGTTTCACTCCTTTATTAAGAAAGGATTAATTAATAATTTACTTTATTAAGATACAATCCGCAAGCCTGTGCTGTCGGGCCTGCAAACTGTCTGTTTCTTTTTTCGATAATTTTCGCAATTGAATCGGCAGGAATTTTGCCCTGCTGTACTCTGAGCAGAGTACCCACCATTATTCTTACCATATTGTAAAGAAATCCGTCGGCTTCAACCCTCATTGTGACAAGCTCACCGTCACGGGTAACAGAAAAAGCCTTTACATTCCTTGTCATATCGCCCTTTTCACGGCTGTCAAGCGTGCAAAATGAGGTGAAGTCGTGGCTTCCCACGAATGCCTGAGCCGCCTTATTAAGCAGGGCTTCGTCAATTTTGTATCTGTAGTGCAGTGCGTATCCGTCAAGAAACGGATTGCGCACCTCGCTGTTCCAGATTTTGTATATATATTCCTTGCTTTTACAGCTGTAGCGGGCGTGAAAATCAAGCGGTACCTCAGCACAGTCAAGCACTGAAACAGTTGAAGGAAGCCATCGGTTGAGCGCAGCCTTAAGTCGCTTTGGCTCAATCGGGTGAGCAGTTTTAAGACTTATGCAGTACATATTTGCGTGAACTCCGCTGTCTGTTCGGCTGCAGCCCTTTACATCAAAATCACTGCCGATTATTTTTCCGACTGCATTCTGGAAAACCTCCTGAACGGTCAGTGCATTTTGCTGAATCTGCCAGCCGTGAAAGGTTTTACCGTCATATGAAATTGTCAGCAGAAGATTTCTTAAATCGCCGCCGATAGAAAAATGTTGCATAGTATCACTCCGCATATTACAAGTCCGAGCGCAGTAAATGCGGCTGCGTCACGCCCTGACATATGAATGGATTTCATTTTTGTTCTGCCGCTTCCGCCTCTGTAGCACCTGCATTCCATTGCAGTTGCAATTTCATATGCCCGTCTGAAGGCAGACACAAAGAGAGGAATCAGCACAGGAACTAATGCCTTTACTCTTTTTATTAAACTGCCCGAATCCATATCCGCTCCTCTTGCCTTTTGCGCCGCCATTATTTTGTCGGTTTCTTCAAGTAAGGTAGGCACAAAACGAAGCGCAAGCGACATCATCATTGCTATTTCGTGAACAGGAAAGTGAATCCTGTTGAGCGGCTTCATAAGCCTTTCTATTGCGTCCGTCAGCTCTGTCGGCGAGGTTGTAAATGTAAGACAGGAGCTTGCGAGAATCAGGCATATAATCCTCACAGTTACAAAAATTGCTCGGTTAATTCCGTTAATAGTCAGTCGGAATATCCACCACTGCCAAATCGGCTCGCCCGTTCCGTAAAACAGATTGAGCAGTGAAGTGAAAATCACGATAAATACTATCACCTTTAAGCTTTTGAAATAGAATTTCGGAGAAACACCGCTTGATAATATCATCAGGACGGTGAATGATGCAATAAGCAGAAGCGAGAAGTAGTTAAAGGTGCAGAATATTATTACAAGATAAGCGATAAGAAGAAGTATTTTTGCTCTGGGATCGAGCCTGTGAATAAAGCTTTTTCCCGGAAAATACTGTCCGAAGGCTACATCTCTTACCATATTTTCCCCTCCCTTTTCAAAAGCGAGGAAACGGCGGCAAACGCCTCGTCAACGGTTAATATGCCGTCAGGGATATTGTAGCCCTTTTCCTTAAGCTCGAGCATTATTTTTGTAATCTGCGGCACTCTCAGCCCGATTTTTTCAAGCTCTCTGCCGTGTGAAAATACCTCTTTTGTTTTGTCAAACATAACAAGACGGGATTTATTCATTACAATTATTCTGTCTGCAACTTTTGCTATATCCTCCATACTGTGTGATACAAGAATTACAGTATTTTTTCTTTCCTTGTGGTATTGCAAAATCTGCGACAAAAGCACTTCTCTGCCCATCGGGTCAAGTCCTGCTGTCGGCTCGTCAAGCACAAGCACCTGCGGATCCATTGCAATTACGCCTGCAATTGCCGCTCTGCGCTTTTCGCCGCCCGACAAATCAAAGGGAGATTTCAGCAGAAGCTCAGGCTTAAGCCCTGTAAACTCGGCGGCTTTCTTAACAGCCTGATCAAGCTCAACGCCTGTTTTGCCCATATTTGACGGGCCAAAGGCTATGTCCTTATATACTGTTTCCTCAAAAAGCTGATATTCAGGGTACTGAAAGACCATTCCGACCTTAAAACGCACCCTGCGAATCTCCTTTGGCTTTGCCCAGATGTCCTCTCCGTCAAGCAATACCTGTCCCTCGGTGGGCTGAATCAGTCCGTTGAGCATCTGGACAAGCGTTGACTTGCCTGAGCCTGTGTGTCCGATAATACCGATAAACTCGCCCTGATTTATAGAAAGGCTGATGTTATCCACTGCCTTTTTCTCAAAGGGAGTATTTTGTCCGTAAACGAAGCTCAGATTTTTAAGCTCAAGTACACTGCTCATTTAAGCACCTCCTCAAGCATTTTTACACATTGCTCTGTATCAAGAGGAATTTTATCAAGCTTCACTCCACAGTCCCTGAGCCTGCATGCAAGCTCTGTTGCCTGAGGAACATCAAGTCTGTGCTTTTTCAGAAGCTCAACCTGTGAAAACACCTCATATGGAGTGCCCTCAACGAGAATTTTGCCGTTATCCATTACGACAACTCTGTCGGCAAGCACTGCCTCCTCCATATAATGGGTAATCAGAACTACGGTCATATTCCTTTCTTTGTTCAGCTTAAGAAGCGTTGACATAACCTCGTTCCTGCCGTTAGGGTCAAGCATTGCCGTGGGTTCGTCAAGAACTATGCATTGCGGCTG
>CALZCU010000152.1 GCA_945632055.1 uncultured Ruminococcus sp.
CGCAATTGTTACTGCTCACGAGGAGGGCTTTGACGAGAATATGTATCTTGATGCCGCAACACGCACCAAGGTTGAGGAAACAGGCGGAGCAAACTTCCTGTTTATCACAAAGGACAACAAGGTTGTTACACCGAAGTCGGACAGTATTCTCCCCTCAATCACCCGCCGTTCTCTTATGTATGTTGCAGAGCATTACCTCGGTCTTGAGGTTGAGCAGAGAGAGGTTTATTTTGATGAGGTTAAGGACTTCGCAGAATGTGGTCTTTGCGGTACTGCCGCAGTTATTTCTCCCGTTGGAAAGATTTACGACCACGGCAATGAAATCTGCTTCCCCAGCGGTATGAATGAAATGGGACCAATCACCAAGAAGCTCTATGACACTCTCACAGGCATTCAGATGGGCAGAATTGAAGCTCCCGAAGGCTGGATAGTAGAGATAAAATAAAAAAGTCGAGTACCTCGACACGCAATTCGAGCAGACAGGTTGATATTATCAAACCTTCTCTACCCGACCGTTTTCGAGTAATTTCCTATAAAGTAAGAAAAAATTTATAATAATAAAATTAAGGTCGGTAAGACAGCTTGATACAACATCAACACTGTTTTACCGACCGTATTTTTACTTATAGTAAATTGCCCGAAAACAGTCGTGCATATTTAATTTACTTATGTTTTATATCATCGAGTAACTGTATTATTTCCGCCATACCAAGAAAAAATAATCCTGTTACAGTGTTGAATAGTCAATGATGGGTGACACTTTTCTTAAAAAATAAAAAACATTACTCCAAGCTTTCCTTGTCACGGTGGAACGGTGGAGATTTTCGTAAGAAAATACTACCGTCTACCTTGACAAATCAGCTGTGATATAATATTCATTGGCGCAAGCGAGCTATCGCCTAAAAGGTTGTTGTGCCGAAAAGTTCTATATCAGAATAGTTCAGGGTGATTCTCCAATGAATCGTCTTTTGTTATTTCACGAACCACATGGCATGGCACTCCCACTGCAAGCGAATTTGGTGGAATATCTCTTGTAACTACACTTCCTGCTCCGATAACACAACCGTCACCGATAGTAACTCCACCGCATATGGTAACATTTCCTGCAATCCAGCAGTTGTTGCCAATAGTAATTGGTTTGGCATATTCTTTATCGGTAGAAGTACCATCCTGATTTATATACTGATTTCTGTCCTGCCAACAAAAAGGATGTATGGGCGTAAGAAGCGAAACATTAGGTCCAAAAAATACATTTTCGCCAATAGTCACAGGGCAACAGTCAAGACAAGTAAAATTGAAATTTGCATAGGAATTTGTTCCAATGGAAGTGAAGCAACCATAATCGAATTGAATAGGTCCTTGTAAATAAAAGGAATCCCCAGCTATTCCAATCTCCTTTATAATTTCTGCACGCCTTTTATCTGTTTCAAGGGACTCGTTGTATTCTTTACTAAGCTTATGAGCTTTTGTTCTAAGTGCCACAAGTTCTTTGTCGGAAGGGTCATATATTTTACCTGCTATCATTTTTTCTTTTTCAGTCATCTTATATTTCTCCTTTATATTTCAGGTTCAATTAAGTCAATTTTCTTAGCTTATACATTATCAACGCTGCTATGAAAATTCCGATATATCAATCTGTTATTTTACTTTTATCATATCATAGATAAATAGAATTGTCTATCAAAAAACAATCCACCACCAAGGAACAATGACATAACTAAGCCTTCTCTGCCGACCGTTTTCAAGGAATTGCCTATAATAAAAACCGCCCCATACGGAGCGGTTAAGGTTTTTAAATCAGTCAGCTGAATAAGGAAGTAATGCAAGGTGACGAGCACGCTTGATTGCTACTGTAAGCTCACGCTGATGCTTTGCACAAGTGCCTGTTACACGGCGGGGAAGGATTTTTCCTCTCTCCGACATATAGCGGCGAAGGCGAGCAATATCTTTGTAGTCGATATGTTCAACCTTGTCAACGCAGAAGCCGCAAACCTTCTTGCGAGCCTTTCTGCCACGATTCATAGGTCTGTCTGCCATAGTGAAGTTCTCCTTTCAATGAGAATTATTTAAACCGAAAATTACTGATTAAAACGGCAGGTCGTCGTCAAGCGGCATATCCTGAAAATCTGAATTTGCACCGCTCTGATAGGAAGTCGGAGCCTGAGCAGGAGTATCCTGCCTGTAGGTCTGATTTCCGCCATAGGACTGACTGCCATAGCTCTGATTATCGCCGTAGGACTGATTACCGTAGCCCTGATTGTATCCGTTTGAATTGTCACGGCGTTCGCCTGTGAAGGATACATTATCTGCGACAACCTCAACAACATAACGGTTTGTGCCGTCCTTTGCCTGATAGGTGCGGCTCTGAAGCTGACCTTCAACGGCAATGAGCGAGCCTTTGCCAAAGTAACGGCAGACAAACTCAGCCGTATTTCTCCAGCAAACAATATCAAAGAAATCAGCCTTGCGTTCCTCGCCGCTCTTAACATAGCTGCGGTCAACTGCAATTCTGAAGCTTGTAACGCTGATTCCCGTTCCTGTTGTCTTTAATTCAGGGTCAGAAACAAGTCTGCCCATCAAAATTACTCTGTTTAACATCTGTGTTCCTTTCGTGATTCGGGACAAGCCCTACAATGTGATTATTCGTCTTCCTTCTTAATAATGAGTGAACGCATTACGCCATCTGTGATTTTGAAGATACGGTCGAGCTCTGCGGGGAACTCAGCTGTGCTTTCAAAATCGAAAAGAACATAATAACCTTCACTTTCCTTGTTGATGAGGTAAGCAAGCTTTCTCTTGCCCCATTCGTCAACATTCTTCAAAGTGGCATTCTTTTCAATGAGAGCCTTGAATTTTTCAACAATTGCCTGAATACCTTCTTCGCCCTTCTTCATTGAAACGATCATTACGGTTTCGTAATTAGCTGTAACTGCCATTTTCTGCACCTCCTTCTGGACATTATGGCGGCTTCTGCCGCAAGGATTTGTCGCATAAAGCAACATTATTATTATATCACGAAAATTTTTCTTGTCAACGGTTTTATACCAATATATTACTTATTTTTTCGGCTGTTTGCCTCTGACAAGGCTGATAAACCTTTCAACCTTTGCCCTGCTCTTACCCTTTCCGCAGTCATTTTCAACACCCGAGCTGACATCTACAATATCGGGATTTACCCTTTCAATTGCCTGCAAAACATTTTCGCTGTTCAGTCCTCCTGCAAGCATAAAAAGTCTGCTGTCGCGTGGGATATTGCCGAGAAGCTCCCAATCAAAGGTTTTTCCGCTTCCGGGAGAGGCGGCGTCAAAAACATAGCCGATAATGTTTTTATGTTCGGGGAAATCATATTTACTTTCACAGCTTTTAACATTAACAGCCCTTAGAATCGGAATCGATGAATTGTTCAGCGCTTCGTCTGTGAGAGTGCCGTGAATCTGCACAAGGTCGAAGCCGCAGGAAGCTATTTCGGCGACCTGCTTTTCATCGGGCGAAACTGTGACTGCAACAGCCTTTATTCTTTTGTCAAGTGCGGATAACAGCGATACTGCCGTTTCGGCAGAAATATTGCGCTTGCTTTTGGGATAGAACATAACAAAGCCTGCAT
Organism: uncultured Ruminococcus sp.; assembly: GCA_945632055.1. Lineage (GTDB taxonomy): Bacteria > Bacillota > Clostridia > Oscillospirales > Acutalibacteraceae > Ruminococcoides. The sequence goes on from CALZCU010000152.1 coordinate 3,605, forward strand.
ACTCGGGCAGAAACTCGTTTATCAGCTCAATGTCCTCCCTGCTTGTTATTCCGCAGATTTTGATTTTGGTCATAATATCACCTGTCAGATGAATTTGTTGAGATGAGAATCGTACTCATAGCCGATTGAAGCGAGCTTTTGCTTAATCTCGTCGGCATTTTCAGAAAGCGACTTTGCAAGCTCGTCAAGCGAGGGATAATTGTCACGAAGCTGAGTGTTAATATATGATAAAAGTATTGCAGGGTCTGACGGAATCGGCATAAATTTACTTCCCTTCATTCTGTATTTCCTATATTATAATTTGTTTTTTGGCAATTGTCAAAAACAAAGGACAATTCTGAAAAGTAGTTGTATGTTACCTTTTGCATACAACCAAATCGTTATGAACCT
>CALZCU010000153.1 GCA_945632055.1 uncultured Ruminococcus sp.
TATTATGGGCAAGCTCTGCATCAGCAGCTTCGTTCTCAAACTCATCTGTCTGTTCAAGAATGTTCATACACAAATCAACGCATTGTTCGCAGATATATACACCGTTGCCTGCAATAAGACGACCGACCAATTCCTGTGGCTTTCCACAAAAAGAGCAGTATATTTCTTTTTCGTTGTTTTTGTTTGCCATTAAGATTTCCTCACCTTATCTTTTTTCAATAACCTTATCGATAAGACCGTATTCAAGCGCCTGCTGAGCAGTCATAAAGTTATCTCTGTTGGTATCTCTTGCAATAACATCAATAGGCTGACCTGTATTATCAGCAAGAATCTGATTAAGACGCTGTTTCATATCAAGAATATGTCTTGTATGAATTTCCATATCGGTAGCCTGACCCTGAGCACCGCCTGAGGGCTGGTGAATCATAATATCGCTGTTCGGAAGAGCAAGGCGCTTGCCCTTTGCTCCTGCTGCGAGGAGGAATGCACCCATACTTGCAGCCATTCCCATACAGATTGTAGAAACATCACATTTGATATAATTCATAGTATCAAAAATTGCAAATCCGTCTGTTACGCTTCCGCCGGGACTGTTGATATAAAGGCTTATATCCTTAGTAGGGTCCTGACTTTCAAGATAAAGAAGCTGTGCAACAACAACGCTTGCGCTGGCACTGTTTACTTCTTCATTTAACATTATTATTCTGTCGTTTAACAGACGGGAATAAATATCGTATGAACGCTCGCCTCTGTTAGTCTGTTCTACAACATATGGTACCAATGCCATCTAATCATAACCTTTCTACAATAATATTTAACAAAAATCAGAAATATATTCAGTTATTCCTTAATTACTGCTTTGTCCTTGATAAGCTTAAGAGCCTTCTGAACCTTAACATCCTCTGCAAGTGATTCAGCGGGAACTGCTGCCTTAACCTTATCGATTTCCATTTTATATGCTTCAGCCATCTTTGAGTATTCCTCATCAAGGTCGCTCTCTGACGCTTCGATATTCTCTTTCTTAACAACTGTTTCAAGAGCAAGTCTGAGCTTAACTCTCTTTTCAGCCTCGTCCTTATACATACCCTTAAGACCGTTCACATCCATACCCATATACTGCATATAGGTATTGAGATCCATACCCTGTGAACGCAGACGCATCTCAAAATCTCTTACCATCTCGTTAGCCTGATTATCAAACATAGCCTCGGGGATTTCGCCCTCAAGAAGCTCCATAAGCTTGTTTGCAATCTGATCGTCAACATCCTTGTCAGCTTCCTCAACAAGACGCTTTGAAACAGTTTCCTTAAGCTCTTCCTTATATTCCTCAAGGGTTTCCTTTTCGGAAACATCCTTTACGAAATCATCGTCAACCTCGGGAAGCTCCTTAGCTTTGATTTCGTGAAGCTTAATCTTGAACTGAGCTTCCTTGCCCTTAAGCACCTCAGCCTGATAATCTTCGGGGAAATTAACAGTGATTGTAAATTCCTCATCAGTATTGTGACCGATAATCTGCTCCTCAAAGCCGGGGATAAAGTTGCCTGAGCCGAGCTTTAAGTTGTAGTTTTCAGCCTTACCGCCCTCAAATGCTACGCCGTCAACGAATCCCTCAAAATCAATAACAGCAACATCGCCGTCCTGAGCAGCTCTGTCTTCAACTGTAACCATTCTTGAGTTGCGCTCTCTTACCTTTTCAATTTCCTCGTTAACAAGCTCGTCTGTAACTTCGGTTGACTTCTTTGTTACTTCGATTCCGAGGTAATCCTTAATCTCCATATCAGGCTCAACTATAACTGTTGCCTTGAATGTAAATCCGTCCTTGCCTGCTTCTACAGCTTCAAGAGTGTCAACCTTAACGATTTTAACATCAGCTTCCTTTGCAGCCTCATAAAGAGCCTCAGGATAGCAATCCTGCATTGCGTCCTCATAGAAAACCTCTGAGCCGTACATTTTCTCTACAACCTTGCGGGGAGCTTTGCCCTTTCTGAAGCCCTGAATAGAGATATTCTTAACCTGTCTTTTATAAACTGCATTAATCGCCTTTTCAAATGTTTCGCCGTCAACGCTTACAACTAATTCGTATGTATTAGCCTGCTCAGCCTTTTTACTTTCCTTTAATGCCATAATTAAATCCTCCAAAAATTAAATTTAATGAGATATCATCTTATTATATCATAAAAATATGTATTTGCCAATAGATAAAATCAACAATTTATCTAACCAGAACGGGTGTAAACGACACCTTGTCACAAGAAATCAGCTCTAATCTTATGCCCTTATAATCTCCCTCAAAGGCACTTCGGATTCCCTTCTGACCGTGAATATGACCGTAATAGCATTTTTTTATATTATATTTCAAAAGTGTATTAACAATTTCACTGCACTCGGTTTCGCCGTAGACAGGCGGATAATGCAGGAACACAACGGGCTGCTTACCTGTTTTGATTCCAGCCTCAATTGACGCAGAAAGCCTGCCGACCTCACGGTTCAGCACCTTGATATCCTCGGGAGTATCATTTTCAAGAAACCAGCCTCGTGTGCCGCAAATTGCAAATTCATCACATTCGTATGAATTGTTAAACAGCACAGAGATTGAGTTTAACGAATTTTCGGCAAGGAACTTGTCGATTTTGCTCTTTGTCCCCCACCAATAATCGTGATTTCCTTTTAAAAATATCTTTTTACCGGGCAAATCATCGATAAATTTAAAATCAATATAGGTTTCTTCCAATTTCATTGCCCAGGAAATATCGCCTGCAATAACAACCGTATCATTGTCGGTGACAATACTATTCCAATTTGAGCGCAGTCTTTCGGTGTAATCATTCCACCCTGCAAAGATGTCCATTGGCTTGTCCTCGCCGAGTGAAAGATGTAAATCTGCGATAGCAAATAAAGACATTATTCTATTCCGAGTGCTTTCAGCACATAGCTCTGCATATCGTTAACTTCGGTAACATCTGAAAAACGAGAGGTTTTGTTCTTAAGACCTGAAAGAGGAGCAGGAACAGCTGCACCTGTAAGCTCGTTAAGCTTATCAACCATTTCAAACTCTGTTTCGGGAAGCTTTGCATCGGGTGCAACAGCCTGAAGAACAGACTTTGAGAATTTGTAGGGGCTTGCAGTTGAAGCGATTACCGCAGGAGTTTCGTCGCCTGTTTCATTGAGATACTGCTCATAAACATTCACTGCAACGGCTGTGTGAGTGTCGCAGAGGTAATTGTCTTGTTCAAAAAGCTTGGTGATTGTTGCCTTTGTCTGAGCGTCGTCACAGAAGCCGCCGTAGAACTTATCGTTGATAACAGCCTTAACATCGTCCGAAACCTCATATCTGCCGACTGTTTTAAGAGCATTCATCCACTCTCTTGTTGTTTCATCACTGCTGCCGGAAAGCTTGTACAGCAATCTTTCAAGGTTGCTTGAAACAAGAATATCCATAGATGGGGAAATAGTTGTATAGAAGTGTCTGTTCTTGTCGTAAACACCTGTTTTTATGAAGTCGGTGAGAACATTATTGGAGTTGGAAGCGCAGATAAACTTATTAATCGGAAGTCCCATAAGGCTTGCATAATATGAAGCAAGAATATTTCCGAAGTTGCCTGTCGGTACAACAACATTGATTTTATCACCGAGAGCAATTTTGCCTGAATTTACCATATCGCAATAAGCTGAAATATAGTAAACAATCTGAGGAAGAAGTCTGCCCCAGTTAATTGAGTTTGCAGACGAGAAAAGCATATTATGCTCTGCAAGCTTCTCTGCAACCTCGGGTGTTGTAAAGATTCTCTTAACACCTGTCTGAGCGTCATCAAAGTTGCCCTTAATAGCGCAGACATTTACATTCGAGCCCTCCTGTGTGTTCATCTGGTGCTTTTGCATCGGGCTTACACCGTCAACAGGATAGAATACAAGAATTTTAGTATGGTCACGACCATTTTCAATCAAGAACTTCTTGGCTATC
>CALZCU010000154.1 GCA_945632055.1 uncultured Ruminococcus sp.
CAAAAGGAACCGCACATCGCAAAGCCTATGGTTGCTTTTGTCACCTGTAAACCTCCTTGATGATGTTAAAAATTGTTGTTTTTATTATTTCTCCTGCTGTTTTTGGCGCACATTTTCCCGGAAGCGACAGCGCTCTTACCGCATCAAGCCTATACCTGTGCGCCGATTCAAAATCCACTCCTCCCGGAGCTGAGGCAAGGTCTATTATCAGCGTGTTTCTGTCGGTATTCATCAGCAGTCCCTTGTCAAAAATCATTGACGGAACTGTGTTGAAAACAATGTCATAGCCTCTTACGCTCTTTAATTTGCGGGTGTCCCTTGATTTATATCCGAAAGCCGTAATGTAGGCAAAATCGCTTTCCTTTCTTGCACATACTGTTACATCGGCATTGAGTGAGCTGAGAATTTTTGCAAGGAGCTTGCCTATTCTGCCGAAGCCTACTATCAGGCATTTACTGCCCGAAATCGTACCCTCAAAATTACTCATTGCACATTCAAGCGCTCCCTCGGCTGTGGGCAGAGCGTTGAGTATTGCAAACTCTTCCTTTGCGGCGTAATCAAAGATATGGGCGTCCTTCAGCTCAGGATACGCTTTTATAAACCTGTCACGCATTGAAACAAACACAGGCTTTCGCATAAGCTCAGTGGTTTCTTCGGTGTCAAGAATTACCGTTCTGTCCGAAAAGGGAGTGTTTATACTGCGGTCGGTTCTGACTGAGGGAAGCGGAAAAATCACAGCGTCACTTTCAAATATTGCTGTTTTTACATCAGTAAAGGTCTGCTCCTGTGTACCTGCAAGCTTATCAAAGCCGCCGAGCAAAACATCACAACAGCTGTCGGAAATCGCCCTTGCAAGAAACAACTGTCTTTTATCTCCACCTACTATACCAAAGGTTCTTATATCGCTTTTCTTCATTGAAAACACCTGTTACTGTTTGTTATATGATACTAACACCGATTAATTTTTTATCTATATCAGTATAATATGCAAAGGGATTTGCGTTGTGAATTATTTGATTTTTTAGAATAATACAAAATCCCGAAGCCGTCTGTGTAATCACTTAAGCCTCGGGATTTTCTTTTGTAACGCTTTTTACTTTCAATTTTTCTTGTGACAGGCTTTACATTGCCCCAGGTCACACGCTTTTTGCGGTCAAGCTCCCTCTTTTTAGACTTTGAGAGCTTTTCATAAGGAACAAACTTTTCCATAATATTATACACCTCCGTTTATTCGGAACAGAAGTATATCACATATGTTCAAAAAAATCAACAGGAATTTACTGTTCGGGAACAACGGCAAAAAATATAAGGTCGCTGTCGCTGTCGTTTATCAGACTGTGGGTGTGTCCTTTCGGGCAGTAGTGGCACATTCCCTTTTCAACTTGCTCGTATTCTCCGTCATAAAGCACCTTTCCCCTGCCGCTTAAAAAGTAGATTATTTCGCTGTTCGTTTCGTGGGTATGAACACCGATTGTCGCTCCGCTTTCAAGCACCCCGTGAAGAATTCTGTTCTTTCCGTCAAAGTGCATCTTTGCACAAAGTGACTTTTCACCGCCCTTGAAATTAGGCATTACGGTTGCTTCTTCATTATTAAAATCAAAAATCATAGCTTTTACTCCTTTTATACTGTAAAGGAAATTGCTCGAAAACAGTCGGGCAGAGAAGGCTTGATAATATCAATCTATCTACTCGAATTACCTGCGGTGGTACACCGCCTTTTTTACTGTATATGAAATTGCTCGAAAACAGTCGGGCAGAGAAGGCTTGATAATATCAATCTATCTACTCGAATTACCTGCGGTGGTACACCGCCTTTTTTACTGTATAGGAAATTGCTCGAAAACGGTCGGGCAAAGAAGATTTGATAATATTAATCTATCTACTCGAATTACCTGCGGTGGTACACCGCCTTTTTTATAACGCCCGATAATACGGACAAATGTCCTCATAGTTTCCGTCTTTCATTAAAAAGCCCTTTTCAATCGTTCCGAGCTGAATAAAGCCAAGCTTTTCATACAATCCTCTTGCCGCAGTATTTGTTCTGACAACAGCATTGAACTGAAGAATTTTAAAGCCGCAAAGCCTTGCCTGCTCAAGGCAATCTCTGACAAGCCTTTCACCGATACCGTTTCCTCTTGCTGAAGTGCTTACTGCATAGCTCGCATTGGAAATATGCCCGCATCTGCCGATATTATTCGGGTGAAGTATATACAAGCCGAGAATCTCGCCGTTTTCTGTATTTTCGGCAACGCCGCAGTATGTCTGTGAAGCAAAAAATTCCGCTCCGCTTTTTTCATCAAGGCAATCCGTCTGAGGAAAAGCAATTCCGTCCTCGACAACCTCATTCCACACTCTGAGCATCTGCACAATATCATTTTCACTGTATTTTCTGACTGCAATATTCATAGCACTATTCCTTTCAAAATTATTTTATCACTCTGCTTATAAAAAATCAACAGTCTTTAGTTATACTGAAATTCAATAATCGAAGCATAAAATTCTGTAATCTGCATTATCCTGATGCTTGAATAAGGCAATAAAAAAAGATATAATATATTAAAATATTATCTCGGAGGTTACAATGTCTGAAAAAAGAAAATATACTCTCGGTGAGGAAATATTCAACTCTGTTTCCCACGGCGCAGGCGCAGGTCTTTCAATTGCCGGAACGGTGATTCTTATAATCACCTCGGTCATTTACACAAACCCCTGGGGAGTGGTAAGCTCCTGCATTTACGGTGCGTCGCTGATAATTCTTTATACAATGTCAACGCTCTATCACTCGTTTACAAACAAAAAGGCAAAGGCATTTTTCAGGATAATGGATCACAACACGATTTTTCTGCTGATTGCCGGAACATACACTCCGATAACGCTCTACTTTCTCAACGGAGCAATCGGCTGGGTGCTGTTCGGAATTGTCTGGGGTGCGGCTATTCTGGGAATTGTGATGAACTCAATCAACCTTGAAAAAGCAAGGATTCCGTCAATCTTCTGCTATGTCGCTGTTGGCTGGGTAATAATCTTTGCAATAAAGCCGCTGATCGACGCAATGGCTACGATTTCTCTGGTTTTCCTGCTTATCGGCGGAGGATTCTACACGCTGGGAATTGTTTTTTATGCAATAAAGAAGGTAAAGTATTTTCATTCCATTTGGCATCTGTTCACGATTGGAGGAAGTGTGTTCCACTACTTTGCAATCCTGCTCGGATTTATGAATATATAGCTTTATTGTTCTATTCTAAAAATTTAACGGACTGTTTCGCAGTGAAGCAGTCCGTTTTATGTTATTATGCAAGAGCCGCCTTAAGCTCCTCTGTTCTGTCGGTATCCTCCCAGCGTACACCAAGCTCTTCTCTTCCCATATGACCGTATGCGGCAAGCGGAAGATACTTTGTTTCACGAAGTCTGAGCTGTTCGATAATTGAGTTGGGACGGCAGTCGAAAACCTTTTCAACAGCCTTTGAAAGCTGTTCGTTTGTGTACTCTGATGTGCCGAAGGAATCGACCATTATTGAAACAGGCTTTGCAACGCCGATAGCATATGCAAGCTGAATTTCGCATTTCTTTGCAAGTCCTGCGGCAACAATGTTCTTTGCAATATAACGACTGTAGTATGCCGCACTGCGGTCAACCTTTGTCGGGTCTTTTCCGCTGAATGCGCCGCCGCCGTGACGGGAGAATCCACCGTAGGTGTCAACGATAATCTTTCTTCCCGTAAGTCCTGCGTCACCGACAGGACCGCCGATTACAAATCTTCCCGTAGGATTTACAAAAATTCTTGTATTTTCGTCAAAAAGCTCCTCGGGAATGACAGGCTTGATTACGAATTTTATTAAATCCTCTCTGATTTGTTCAAGAGTAACATCATCGTCGTGCTGTGTTGACACTACGACGGTGTCAACTCTTACAACCTTATCGTCATCATATTCAACGGTCACCTGTGTTTTTCCGTCGGG
>CALZCU010000155.1 GCA_945632055.1 uncultured Ruminococcus sp.
ATCAGAGGAACTCCCGTAGTTATTCAGCTTATGATTATGTATTTCATAGTTTTTGCATCTTCAAGAAACGGAATTGTTGCCGCTATTATTTCTTTCGGTATCAATTCGGGCGCATATGTTGCCGAGATTGTGCGTTCAGGTATAATGTCAATTGACAAAGGTCAGTTTGAAGCGAGCCGTTCAATCGGATTTGACTATAAAAGCACTATGATTCATGTAATTATTCCGCAGGCTTTTAAAAACATTCTGCCTGCACTTGGTAACGAGTTTATCGTGCTTGTAAAGGAAACCTCGGTTGCAGGCTATGTTGCAATTCAGGATTTGACCTATGTCGGAAACCTCATTCGTTCCCGTACATATGAAGCCTTTTTCCCGCTCATTGCAGTTGCGCTCATTTATCTTGTAATTGTGCTTATTCTCACATTCCTGCTCAAGAAGCTTGAAAGGAGGCTGCGCAGCCGTGACCACTGATAATGTATTGATTAAGGTTGACAATCTCTGCAAATCCTTCGGCGATGTTCAGGTGTTAAAGGGAGTTAATGCAGAAATCCGCAAGGGCGATGTAATGGTAGTCATCGGAGCGTCAGGTTCGGGAAAATCAACCTTCCTGCGCTGTCTGAATCTTCTTGAAGAGCCGACAGGCGGAAAAATCTACTTTGAGGGTACCGACATAACCGACCATTCAGTTAATATTAATATCCACAGGCAGAAAATGGGAATGGTGTTCCAGCAGTTCAATCTTTTCCCACATATGACCGTTCTTAAAAATCTCACAATCGGACCGATAAAGCTTCTCAAAAAGAGCAGGGAAGAGGCTGAAAAGGACGCTATGCGCCTTTTGGAGCGAGTTGGCCTTGCAGACAGAGCCTCTGCTTATCCCTCACAGCTTTCGGGCGGACAGAAGCAGAGAATTGCAATCGTTCGTGCCTTGTGTATGAATCCCGATGTAATGCTGTTTGACGAGCCTACAAGTGCGCTTGACCCCGAAATGGTCGGCGAGGTTCTTGAGGTTATGAAGCAGCTTGCAAAGGACGGAATGACAATGGTTGTTGTAACTCACGAGATGGGCTTTGCCCGTGAGGTCGGAACAGAGGTTGTCTTTGTCGACGACGGTGTAATTGTTGAACAGGGCAGTCCAAAGGAGTTTTTCGGCAATCCGAAGAATCAGAGATTAAAGGATTTCCTTTCAAAGGTACTGTAAAATATCTGATTTTCTTATTTAGAATTATTTTTCACTACTCATACAATATTACTCATACAATTAAATAATTCACTAAAATAATGCCTGTTTTTCCTTTACAAAACAGGCATTTTATTGTATAATATTTGTAATTATAATATCAATTCTAACACTGGTTAATCGGGTAATAGGTTTTTTCAACCTGCTGTCTGATAATCATCGTTTAGAAGAAAAAATAGTGGGGTGTAATTTATGCAACCGAAGTATAAGAGAATCCTGTTAAAGCTTTCAGGCGAATCACTTGCCGGCGAAGCAAAGCACGGAATTGATTTTGACACAGTGCTTAAGTTTTGCGAGCCTATTAAAAAGTGCGTAGACGCAGGCGTAGAGGTCGCAATCGTAGTCGGCGGAGGTAACTTCTGGAGAGGCAGAAGCTCAGGTGAAATGGACAGAACAAGAGCCGACCATATGGGAATGCTTGCAACAACAATTAACGCTCTCGGCGTATGCGACGCTTTGGAACAGCTTGGCGTTGATGTTCGTGTACAGACTGCAATTTCAATGCGTCAGGTTGCCGAGCCGTATATCAGAAACAAGGCTATCCGACATCTTGAAAAGGGAAGAGTAGTAATATTTGGCTGCGGAACAGGCAATCCCTTCTTCAGCACAGACACAGCCGCCGCACTTCGTGCCGCTGAAATCGAGGCAGATGTCATTATGAAGGCTACAATGGTTGACGGTGTTTACGACAGCGATCCCAAGACCAATCCCAATGCAGTTAAATATGAAACCGTATCCTTCCACGAGGTTCTCAACAAGGACCTCGCTGTTATGGACAGCACTGCGGCTTCTCTTTGCAAGGACAATAATATTCCGATTCTTGTTTTCAGCATCGAAAATCCGGACAATATTTTCAAGGCTGTCTGCGGCGAAAATATCGGTACGCTTGTCAACAAAGATTAGTAACTTTTACAATAAAATTATTTAGGAGGCATTGAAATATGCAGGCTCAATTAAAAAAAGCAGACGAAACTATGGGCAGAAGAATTGACCATATGTGCAGAGAATTTTCCGAAATCAGAGCAGGAAGAGCAAATCCTGCCGTTCTCGATAAAGTTAAGGTCGATTATTACGGTGCGCCCACTCCCGTAAATCAGCTTGCCGCCGTATCTGTTACAGAGGCTCGCACACTTACAATCCAGCCTTGGGATGTTTCTGTTTTAAGACAGATTGAAAAGGCAATCCAGACTTCCGACATTGGCATTAATCCGCAGAATGACGGTAAAATCATCAGACTTATTTTCCCGCCGCTCACAGAAGACAGGCGTAAGGAAATCGTTAAGGATGTTCAGAAAATTGCCGAGGACACAAAGGTTCAGATAAGAAATGCCCGTCGTGACACAATCGAAAAGCTTAAGGCTATGAAGAAGTCTGGTGAGCTTACAGAGGACGATTTAAAGCAGGGAGAAAAGAAAACACAGGATTTAACCGATAAGTACATCAAGAATATCGACAAGCTTTCTGCCGATAAGCAGAAAGAAATTCTGGAGCTTTAATATGGCTTTCTTCGCTAAAAAGAAAAACAGGGAGGAGCTGACTGAATCAGTTCTTCCCCTACATATCGGAATAATAATGGACGGCAACGGCAGATGGGCAAAAAAGCGTGGGCTTCCACGCAAGGCAGGTCACTCTGCCGGAGCAAAAACCTTCCGCAAAATCACTCGTTACTGCTCCGACATCGGTATAAAATATCTCACTGTTTATGCGTTTTCAACAGAAAATTGGAAGCGCCCCGAGGATGAGGTTAAATCACTGATGAAGCTGTTTAAGTCTTATCTCGAGGAAGCTCTTGCCGACTTCAAGGACGACAGCATAGTGGTGAAATTTATCGGTGATAAGTCGCAATTTGACGAGGATTTGCAAAAGCTGATGATTGAAAACGAGGAAAGCTCAAAGAATCGTGACGGTATGGTGCTGAATATTGCAATGAATTACGGAAGCCGTGATGAAATTGTGCGTGCTGTTAAAAACATTTGCGATGATGTTCAGAGCGGAAAGCTTTCACAAGATAATATCAATGAACAGCTAATTTCAGACTATCTGTATACGGCAGGTCAGCCTGACCCCGACTTGATTATAAGACCGAGCGGTGAGTACAGAATATCGAACTTTCTGCTGTGGCAGTCTGCCTATTCAGAATATGTAATAATGAACAAGCTTTGGCCTGATTTTGAAAAATCTGATCTTGACGAAGCAATAAAAATATATTCCAACCGAAACAGGCGTTACGGAGGAGTATAAAGAGGGTTGATAAGGATGAAATCACTAAAACCAAGACTGCTCACTGCGGCAGTCGGAATTACTCTGCTCATAGTTATTTTACTGTTGGGCGAGGCGTGGAATCCGATAATCGGATTGCTCATAGGCTTTGGCTCTGCATTTATGACAGGAGAATACCTCAATGCAAGACGGCTTCTCGGCAAAACTGCGCTTTCTCTGCCTTGCTTGCTGTTTGCTTTTTTGTTGTCGGTGCTTATCACCACAAAATACGCATATATCCTGCTGACTGTATTTATGCTCGTCATATTTGCATCTCTTATAATGAATCATACAAAAGTTTCATACGGTGAGCTTGCCTATGCAGTTTTCGGCACACTCCTCATTTCCTTTGGAATGTGTGCTTTGCCTGCTATCTGCGGTGCAGGTAAGGGAGTAGCATTCTACTTCTGCACAGCCTTTGCACTGCCTTGGATGGCTGATGCAGGCGGAT
>CALZCU010000156.1 GCA_945632055.1 uncultured Ruminococcus sp.
CGAACCCACACGATCAGCTTGGAAGGCTGAAGTTCTACCACTAAACTACATCCGCTTATCTGCAACGAAATAAATTATATCACTATTCCGTTGCAATGTCAAGTACTAAATTGAATGAATAATAATTTTTTCACCGTCAGAGGAAATATTTATTGCGCTCAGACTATTACTGCCCGATTCAATCATTGCGGTTGCGATTTTTTCTTCAACCTCTCTCCTGATTGTATTTCTCAAATCACGAGCGCCGCTTTTTCCGTTGCAGGATTTTTCCGCAAGATATTCACAAGCCTTTTCGTCAAATGAGAATTTAATATGCTTCTCCTCAAGCGTAGGAACATACTCGGAAAGCATCAAATCTGCAATCTTTACAAAATTTTCCTTAGTAAGCGTATTGAATACGATTACCTCGTCAACTCTGGCGATAAATTCGGGACGGAGAAACTCCGAAAGTGCCTTCATAACTCTTTCTCTTGAAGCATCCTCCTGAGTTTTGCCGAAGCCGAGAGCGCTGTCGCCGCTTGTTGAGCCTGCGTTTGAGGTCATTACAATTACGGTGTTTTCAAAATTTACTGCTCTGCCGTGTGCGTCAGTCACCTTTCCCTCATCGAGAATCTGAAGAAGTATGTTGAGCACATCGGGGTGAGCCTTTTCGATTTCATCAAAAAGAAGTACCGAATACGGACGGCGGCGCACCTTCTCGGTTACCTGACCAGCCTCATCATAGCCGACATATCCAGGCGGTGAGCCGATAATTTTTGACACCGAATGTTTCTCCATAAACTCGGACATATCAAGCCTAATTAGCGTTTCGGGAGTGTCAAAGAGCTGTTGGCTCAGCACCTTGACAAGCTCGGTTTTACCAACGCCTGTGGGACCTACAAAGATGAATGAAGCAGGTCTGCGACGGGGTGAAATCTGACAGCGGCTACGCTTTATTGCAGAAGCAAGCACCTGTACAGCTTCGTCCTGTCCGATGATTTTCTTTTTCATTTCATCTTCTATGTCAACAAGCTTCGAAAGCTCATTTTCTTTAATTCTTGACGAAGGAATACCCGTCCAAAGCTCAATAACCTTGGCGATATCCTCTTCTGTCACCCTTGAAATCAGTGAGTCGGGATTGATTTCGGACAACTCGGATTCAATTCGGGCAAGGCTTGTATTAACCTCAGCAAGAGCCTCGTAGTCAATTTCCTCGGCTGTGGTAAGCTCCTCCTTTTTGAGGTTAAGCTTTGATTTTTCATCGGTGAGCCTGTCGTGCCTTTCGGTGTTCTTATTTCTCAGCGCCGCACACGCACAGCTTTCATCGAGCAAATCTATCGCCTTATCGGGCAGGAATCTGTCGGTTATGTATCTTTCGGAAAGCACAACGGTCTTGCGTACAATATCTTCGTCAACAATTACTCTGTGGTGCTGTTCGTAATAGCTCTTGACGCCCGAAATTACATCAATTGTCTGAGCAATTGTCGGCTCTCCGACCTTGACAGGCTGGAATCTTCTTTCAAGAGCCGAATCCTTTTCGATGTATTTTCTGTATTCATTAAAGGTGGTTGCACCGATTACCTGTACCTCACCTCTTGAAAGTGCAGGCTTAAGTATATTGGCGGCATTCATAGTACCCTCATTGTCGCCTGTTCCGACAAGGCTGTGAACCTCGTCAATGAAGAGAATTACATTTCCGCTCTCCTTGATTTCGGAAACAAGTCCCTTTATGCGGCTCTCGAACTGTCCTCTGAACTGAGTACCTGCAACAAGTGAGGTGAGGTCAAGAAGCTGGATTTCCTTATTTTTAAGCCGCTGAGGAACATTTCCTGAGGCAATTCTGAGTGCAAGACCTTCTGCAATTGCAGTTTTTCCAACACCGGGTTCTCCAATAAGACAGGGATTGTTCTTTGTACGGCGTGATAAAATCTGAATTACACGCTCAATTTCGGTGTCACGACCGACAATACGGTCAATCTTGCCCTCTCTTGCTTTTCTTGTTAAATCCTCGCAATAAAGGCTGATGTGTTTTCTCTTTTTCTCTTTCTTTTCCTTCTTGTTCGGCTTAGCACTGCCTGATGAAGCGTCATTATTCTGCTTCTGACCACCGCCGAAAATGTTGTTGAAGAAGGCAGGAAACGCAGGCGCACCGTGCGAGAAGTTATCGTCCTCGCTGCCGTCAGCGCTGAACTGATCCATCTGCTCGGCAAGATTATCTGCACCGAGCTGTTCCATAAGCTGTGACAAATCTCCGTTCTCGCCCATATTCTGCATAAGGCTGTTCATCTGATCCTGAACATTTTCAAGATCCTCATCGGAAATTCCCATCTTGCTGATTAAATCCTCTACGGGCTTTATTCCAAGCTCCTTTGCACAGCTCAGGCAATAGCCGACTGTGGGAGCGTCATTTGAATTTGTATTTGAAACGAAAACGACTGCCTGTCGTTTTCCGCATCTGCTGCAAAGCATAATATTCTCCTTACGAATAAATTTTAATATCATAGCCCTAAAACAGGCTGTGAAATGTTGTATATTACCTTTATGTGTATAAACATTATATATGTTTACTCTGCAAAATTCAATGGTATTTTGTCAATTTATTAATTTAGTCGGCATTTTCCTTGCTGTTATTATCCTTAATTAGCTGAAAATATATTTTTCCGTACTTGTACAGAGCAAAAAGCATTGTAATTGCCGTAATTGACAGAAGAGAAATATTAATAGCGTCGTTTTCAAATTTGAATGCCGCCTTTAAGAAAATTATTATGAACACCGAAAAGTAGAACACTATTGTACCGAGCTTGCCGTACCACTGTGCAGGAGGAGGAGTTATCCCCTTTTTTATCAAATCCATTCCTCCAAGAAGCATTATAACATCTTTCAGTAGCAGAGCTATAAGAACAGGCAAAACAACAGGCGCAAAAATCACCATACATACCACAACTGCAAGCAGGGTGAATTTGTCTGCAATCGGGTCTAAAATTTTGCCGAGCGAGGTAACCTGATTAAATCTGCGTGCAATCATTCCGTCAAAGCAGTCGGTGAGTCCCGACGCTGTAACGCAGATTACAGCCATAACATAATTCTCATTCAGAAAAAAATAAACAAACGGCGCTATCAGAATAAATCTCAGATAGGTGAGAATGTTTGGCACCGTAAAAAGGTCACTTGGCTTAAAGCTCCATATTTCCTTATTTTCCATAAAATCCCTCCGTTATACACTCATACAAAAGAACTTGAATACTGCTCCGTTGAAAATTTCGTTATTCATAAAAGCAGGATTTGAAAAGCCTGTTACAAGGCTGAATATATTTACGCCGAGCCACACAATCAAAAATCCCTCTGCAATTCCGAAAATACCGCCAAGCAGTTGATTTATCTGTTTGATTATCGGGATATTGAACACCCCGGCAACGGCTCTTACAAGACATTTTACTAAAACAAAAATGATAATAAACAGTACTATCACCAGAAGAATACTCAGAATTGAGGTAACAATCGGACTTACTGCTCCCTCAATGCTCTGTGCCGCAGTTGCAGATAAATTCTGTGGGAAGCTGATTTGCTTCTGGTAGTCACTCATTGTCACTCCGAAAAGACCGACAATAAATGAGATTATTCCGTTAATCCAATTTGGTACGGCTTCAAGACAATTGCTGAAAGCGTAATCTGCTCCGTTCTGCGTAATAAGCTGCTGAATATTACTCTGCACCGTCTGCTTCAGCATAGAATCGTAAATTACCTGCGACAGAAAAGATGCAAGATGATATGCCGCTACAGCTGAAAGAATAATTCCTGCAATATTAAGAATTGTCTTTGCAAGTCCTCTTTTTACGCCGATTGCGGCAAAGAGAACTATTACGGCTATTATTATAATATCAATAATCATAAATTACTCCATATCAGACAGTCTTATCTTTTAGCTTCATCGGGAG
>CALZCU010000157.1 GCA_945632055.1 uncultured Ruminococcus sp.
TGCACCGACATCGGGGCAGGCAACATAAAACATCTGCCCTACCTTTTCTTCAATTGTCATTTTGGCGAGCCTGTCATCTATTTTTTGTTTGGCAATTTCTTCTTTTGAAAGTGTTGTCGGCTCTACTGCCGCAGTCGTTTCAGTTTCCTTATCAGGTGACGAGGTGCTGTTAAAGCAGGAGCTTAATATTGCGGCAGTCAGTATTAAAGCTGTCGAAAGAAAAATCCGTTTCATTTTAAACCGCCCTTTACTTGTTTGATAATATTATGCGCTTAATCCACACCAATATATTTACATTCACCTTATAGGATGCAGTTTTTCCGTCCGAGGTGCAAAGGCGTATTGAGGTTGTACCAAAGCACCTTGCAGTTACCGTACCGTCGCTGTCAACTGAGGCAACAAGCGGATTGTCAGAGCTCCATTGAAGCTTTACATCATCAAGAGCCTCGCTCTTAACAGGCTGTTGATAGAAGCTCTCAAAAAGACCTAATTCAACCTCGTCATCCTCAAAGCTGATTTCAAAGCTCTCTCCTGCAAGGTCGTTCAGCTTATCGGATATTACCGAACCGTAAATCTTTTCTGCGGCATATTGAAGAGGATGTATGCCGTCGCCCTTTTCACTGCCCTTATTATACTGGAAATACTGAGTTGAGATTTCATCGTTTATGTCGGAAAACTCGGTTTCAGTGCTTATGTCCACATAATCGATATTCCATTTTTCAAGAATGTCAGTAATTACGCTCCAATATTTTGACTGATTTGGACTTGCATTTCTCTTATGACAAAGCACAAAGAGCTTTACAGAGTCAGGATAATTCTCATTCAGAAAATAACATATACTTTCAAGCGCACCTGCGGTTGTGTAATCATCATATATGCCCGATTTATCACTCGGCTCAGTCATTTCACCTATCTTGATTTTCTGGAAAAGGTCATTGAAGCCGCCCTCAAGGAGAATAACATCGTAATCGTCCTCCATTGCCTCAACCCGTTCAAGTATACTCATATTCTCAGGCTTTGTTTTGTTCCTTTGCTTGGCGAGCGTTGTTCCTGCTACGGAATTATTCACCATAACCATTCCGTACTTTTCCGAAACATAGTTACAGTAGGAGTAAAAATCACTTCCGAAAATGTTTGTGCCTGTTCCCTTTGCAACACTGTCACCGTCGCAGTAAATCGTTTTGCCGGCAAGATAATTCGGCTTTTGGGAGAAACCCTTTGCAACAGGGAGTTCGCTGAACGAAATAAGACAGCGAATGTATTTTTTTATCAGCTCCGCATCAGAATAGGTAACCTTAGCGTCACCGTCAACATCACAGTTGCGGAACTGTTGGCTGTCAAACTGAATTGCTCCGCTTAAATATTTCTCTAATAGAATAATATCATTATAATCTGCTGTTCCGTTTAAATCAGCATCACAAAAATCAGCTCTTCCCTTTGCAGTGAACAGCAGATTATTCTGCTTTGCATATTTCTCGGGAAATGTGTTTTCAAAGCCGATTATATTAAAATCAGTATTCACCGAATAATCCTGACGGCTTACCGTTTTCTTTGAATAGCTGTCCTTAATATCCTTTTGTGTTGAACAGCTTACGGCAAAGGCATCCTCGCCGATTGAGCTGACCGTATACGGAAGATTAATCTGCTTTAACTCAGGGCAGTTTATGAATGCGCCGAAGCCGATTGTTTTAAGTCCGTTGTTCAGCCTTACCTCTTTTAGCTTATTACATCCGTAAAATGACCACCAGCCGATTGTTTCAACGGTCGGAGGGAATGATATTTTTTCTATATTAGAATTATAAAAAGCCGCACTTGCAATAGAAGTGACGGTAAAATTATTAATTATTTCAGGAATTACTACATTTTTCTCACTGCCCTTATAGCCGTTTATTTCAGCAGTCTGACCGCAAATCGAGTAAACCCACAAATCAGTATCTATCGGCTCGGTTTTTTCGACAATTTCCACCGCTGAAACAGAAATTACAGCAGAGAATATAAGGACAAGAGAAAGTATGTATGAAGTCAGTTTTTTCATAGCTTCACCACAAAAAATTTTAATACTATAATCCATTATTTATATTCTACTATTATTCTTCCTTTTTGTAAAGGTGATATTATCTTCAAATTCGACAAAAATATAAATCGGGCGGAATCGACCGCCCGATTTAGGTTTAAGCTATTATATTTTATGCAAGGATTTCATCGGCAAGCTGTTCAAGGAGAGCCTCGGTATCGCTGTTCATTGTTGAGCGGATTGAAACAGTTGTGGGAACAATCTCAATATTTTTCATTGACTCAAGGTATGACTTCATAACCTTGCCTGCCATAGGAGCCCAAGAACCGTTTTCAATTACACCGACCTTGCGGTTTTTGTATGCCTTGATTTCAAGGTGATGGAGAAAATCGTTCATAATCGGGAACACGCCGCCGTCATATGTGGGAGCGGCAACAATCATTCTGCTGTAACGGAATGCGTCCTCAATATCCTCTGCCAAATCAGTTCTTGAAAGGTCGGCAATTGAAATCTTTTTGTCTGTCTTTGACTTCAGAATGTCATAGAGTTTGAGAGCCGCCTTTTTTGTGTTGCCGTGAATTGAAGCATATGCAATAAATACACCGTCTGTTTCAGGCTCATACTTGCTCCAGGTATCGTAAAGATTGATGTAATATTCAAGATTTTCGGAAAGAATAGGACCGTGGAGAGGACAGATTGTCTTAATATCAAGAGCCGCTGCCTTTTTAAGAAGATTCTGAACCTGAACGCCGTATTTTCCGCAGATATTAAAGTAATATCTTCTTGCCTCGCAAGCCCAATCCTCATCGGTATCAAGCGCACCGAATTTGCCGAAGCCGTCAGCCGAGAAAAGAATTTTCTCTGTACTTTCATAGGAAACCATAACCTCGGGCCAATGCACCATAGGAGCCATTGCAAATGTAAGCTTATGCTCTCCTAATTCGAGGGTATCGCCCTCTTTTACGGTAACTGTTCTGTTATCGAGGTCAAGGTCGAAAAACTGCGGAAGCATACTGAAGGTTTTTACATTGCCGACAAGCTTCATTTCGGGATATTTTTCAGCAAGTGAAGCAATGTTTGAAGCGTGGTCAGGCTCAAGGTGGCTTATCACAAGATAATCGGGGGTTCTGCCGTTAAGAGCGGCTTCAAGGTTGCTGAACCACTCGTCTGTTTTACGCTTGTCAACGGTATCCATAACCGCAATTTTCTCATCAAGAATTAAGTATGAGTTGTATGAAATGCCGTTTTCAACGATATACTGACTTTCAAATAAGTCTATATCCTTATCGTCTACGCCGATGTATTTTACGCTGTCTGAAATCTTAACTTCCATTGTTTATTCGCTCCTTATCATATACATTGTTTTCTTAGAACATTATACTACGCTTTAAGCGAAAAATCAATATTATTCGGCACTATTTACATTTTTTCGGAAGATTTCTGAGTATGCTACATTATGCCGGGCATTCGGTTTTTTTCACCGCCTCTCATACCGCCCTCGGGCTTTCCGGGCATTCCGCCGCCGGGATTGCCTCTCATTCCTCCCTGCATTGAGCCGCCTGAGCTGTAATTTTCCTCTGTCAGATTAATCTCTGTCACCGTTGTGCCCGATGAAATGCTTCCGCTTTCGGCAAAGCCGTTTTTATCCGCACCGCTCACAGTACCGCCGCAGACTATCTTGTAGGTTTCGTCTATTTTGATTGAGGGGCTTGATACAACAGCATTGCTGTATTGCTTTGACGGCTTGAATGATGCTATAACGCTTCCGCTGCTGTCACAAAGGGCAAATGAGGTGTTTCCACTTTGTGAGGTTATATCCGTCATAATTGTGCACTGACCGTTGCCCGTAAGTGACTGAGCCATTCCGCTGCTGCCGAGAGC
>CALZCU010000158.1 GCA_945632055.1 uncultured Ruminococcus sp.
TTCCGTCGGCAACAACCAAGTCGCCTGCTTCGAGAACGATTACATCTCCGACAACAACATCGGTTGAGTCAATTTCAATTTTAAGTCCGTCACGAATTACCTTTGCACTCGGAGATGAAAGGTATTTCAGGCTTTCAAGCGACTTTTCAGCCTTAATATGCTGAACAGTTCCTAAGATTGCATTAAGAATTATTACCGCAAAGATTACGATTGTGCTTTCGATGTTGCCCGAAAAAATTGAAATAATTGCCGCCGCAATCAAAATAATTACGAGAAGGTCGGCAAACTGTCCGAGGAACACCTGCAATGCAGATTTCTTTTTGCCCTCCTGCAAAACATTCTTTCCGTTTTTTTCAAGAAGCTCCCCGGCTTTTGATGAACTAAGTCCGTCGGTTGTTACACCGAGATTGTCCAGAGTCTCGTCCTTTGTCATCTGATACCACTGTTTCATTTTGTACCTCCTATTTTAGGAGATTAGTTCAAAACAAAAAGACTTTTATTGCAAAGGGCACACTACCCAATTGCAATAAAAGTCTTGTTCCTTAGGATATAACCGATACCGAAAACGGTATGTACTGACGATTAATATCACAGATTATCTGCGAACTACTCCCCTTTAATGTGATGTTATTTTATCATATATCGGTTTCGTTGTCAACACAATTTTTAGTTTCTTCAACAGGCTTTTGTTTTTTCGGCTTGCTGAACATTACAAGAATAATGCCTATCAGAGCAAGCAACGCTCCTCCTGCGGAAAAAACAGAGGAAAAATGCTTTCGTTCAAACAGGTATGCAGTGATTATCGATGCAATAAGCAAGCCTATGCACACCATAAGCAGAATAAAGCCTGCCTTAAAAAGACCGTTCATTTTTCTTTTTTTATTCATATAACCAGCCTTTCGTCACAGATTTTCGGCAATGGCGGCAAAGTCCTGAAGCGTGAGCTTTTCTGCTCTTGCAGTTGCAGGAACTCCTGCTTCATCAAGGATTTTTGCCGTTCTTTCCTTTTCAATTGAAAGCCCTGAGCTGAGCGAATTTAAAATAACCTTTCTTCTCTGCGAAAATGCCGCTTTTACTACCGAAAAAAGCTTCTTTTCATTGCTTACCTTAACAGGCGGCTCTTTGAGAATTTCAAGCCTGATTACAGCCGAGTCAACCTTTGGAGCAGGCATAAACGAGCCTGCACTCACCGAGAAAAGCATTTTCGGCTTTGCGTAGTAATTCACCGAAACGGTAACTGCTCCGCTCTGACGAGAGCCAACCTCGGCACAAATTCTCTGTGCCGCTTCCTTTTGCACCATTACGGTGATTGCAGAAATCGGGAGCTTGTCCTCAAGAAGCTTCATAATAACGGGAGAAGTGATGTAGTACGGAAGATTTGCGCACACAACAACCTCCATTCCAGAAAATTCCTCCTCAATCAGCTTGTGCAAATCAATTTCAAGAATATCAGCGTTTATCACCTTGAGATTGTCATACTCGCCGAGGGTTTCGTCAAGAACAGGCAAAAGCCGCTTGTCAAGCTCAATCGCAACAACCTTGTCGGCAAGAGTGCAAAGCTCGTTTGTAAGCACGCCTATTCCGGGACCTACCTCTATAACTCCCACTCCCTGTCCTGCGCCCGAAAGTTCTGCCATTCTCGGACAGACAGAGGGATTGATAAGAAAATTCTGCCCGAGCGATTTTGAAAAGGTGAAGCCGTGACGGCTTAATATATCTTTAATTGTGCCTATATCGGATAATCTGTTCATTTTAAAACCCTTAAGCCTTTCGGATATTTATTTTTCAGTCTGCCGTTTGACGCTTTTCCAAAGCCTGTTGTCATTCCGTTAACGCACACCGCAGAAAAGCCCTTGACGCTGTCGGGAACTGAAATTTCCTCACCGTGCAGGAACGCTTTTATCTCTGCACTGTTAACATCAAGGTCAACTGAGTTTCTGCAATCTGAGCTTTTTGCGGCGGTAAATGCGCTGTGGTGCGGCTCAATTCTGTTTTTAAGAATTTCTCCGAGAATTATTCCTGCACGAAGAACAGTCAAGCCCTTTATGTCAAAACTATATTTCTTTGGAAGAATTAATATTTTATCCTTTACTATTTTAATATTCTCGCCGAACGGTCTGTCCACAAAAATATTATCATAAAAATCAAGGATTTCCTTGTCAATTCTGCCGTTTGAACAATCGGGTATTTCCGATTTTACATTAACTCCTTTTTTGCGAAGCCTTGCGGCAAAGTGACCTTCTCCTCCGTCCATCGGGAAAATTCTCCTTGCATATTTCATAGCAGGTCTGCCGAATTTCACTCCTGACTCCTCAAGCTCAAAATCGGGATTTTCGCTGAGAAAACGGTTTATCACTCCCTCATTTTCCTCAGATGAAAATGTGCAGGTGGAGTAAACAAGCACACCGCCGCTTTTGAGAGCCTTTTTTGCGCTGTTCAGAATAAGAAGCTGTCGCTCAGCACAGCTTTTTACATGCTCCTCGCTCCACTCGGTCTGCGCTTCAAGGTTTTTGCGGAACATTCCCTCACCACTGCATGGAGCGTCAACAAGCACCCTGTCAAACTGATTTGCAAGCCTTTCGCACAGAACATCGGGGTGGCAGTTTGAAACAACAGCGTTTGAAATTCCCATTCGTTCAATATTCGATAAAAGAATATTAGCTCTGCTTCTGACAATTTCATTGCTCCAGAGAAGTCCCGTACCGTTGAGCTTTGCCCCTATCTGAGTGCTTTTGCCGCCCGGAGCGGCGCACAAATCAAGCACAAAGTCGCCCTGCTCAACTCCGAGCATCTCAACGGCAGAGGAAGCAGACGGCTCCTGAATATAGAACGCACCGCAGTGATGCAGAGGACTGTTGCCGAGCGAGGAAATTTCGGCAGGAATATAAAATCCCTCACTGCAAAACGGAGTCGGCTTCAGCTCAAAATCAAGAAGCGTTCTGAGCTTTTCACAACTGCATTTAAGAGTATTTACACGAAGTCCTCTGAAATTATCAGCCTCGTAGAATTTTAAAAACTCGCCGTATTCATCGCCGAGCAGTTCTTTCATTTTTAATAAAAATTTTTTCATTGAATATTTCCTTAAAATAGGTTAACAATATAGTCAAAGGGAGGTGTTAAAATGAACTTCAATCAGAACAACCAGAACAATAATCAGAACAACAACCAGAATAACAATCAGAACAGAAATCAGCAGAACAATCAGAATAAAAACCAGAACAACAACCAGAACAACTGCCGTCAGAACAACAGATAATTACATTCTGTGAAGCAAACAAAGCCGTGTGTGCAATGGAGCATTCACGGCTTATTTTGCCTTATAGGAAATTGCTCGAAAACGGTCGGGCAAAGAAGGTTTGACAATATCAACCTGTCTGCTCGACTTGTAAATCAGTATCCGTATTCCTCGCCGATGATGATTACTTTAATTCTGTTGAGGTGTCTTTGCTGAGCGCAGACTACATAGTTACAGCATATTCTTCCGTCGCTGTGACAGCCCTCGCAAAGCTCTGAATTTTCCTTGCAGAGGGAAACACAGCTTCCTTCCTTTGCGCAGTATGTATCACAGCTTAAACGAACTGTGTTTTGCGGAGCGGCAACGGTTTTTACACGCTTTACAGCCTCATCAATATTTTTTACGAGCTTATTTATTCCGCAAACGACAACAACGCTTTTGGGGCCGTAAAGAATTGCGGCTACACGGTTTGAATTTCCGTCAACATTGTAAAGCTCGCCGTTTTCGGTTACTGCGTTGGTGCTTGTGAAAAATGCGTCAGCGCAGAAGGTTTTGCGGTAGACCTCCTCAACCTGCTCACGGGTAATTCCGGGAGCAGACCTGTCAAGATAATTGTAATCGGGTGAGGTGATTATGTCATAAACCC
>CALZCU010000159.1 GCA_945632055.1 uncultured Ruminococcus sp.
TATCAATAAAATCCTCCAAAAGCCTTGAAAATAAAGGATTTATCGCAATGTGTTCGCCTTATCCCTTTATATGATTTCACACAAGTTTACTCTTTCCCTGACTGCTTATAAGGGCAAAATCAAGGGAAAGAAAATCCCATAACAAGATATAACAGAGTGTGGCAATCGGAGAACTGTGACATACGTGCTAATATATTATAGTGGAGGATTTTTTAATGAACAAGTATATTTATGATGAAAGCAATGGTCTTTGGTATGAACTGCAAAGAGATTATTATATCCCTTGCCTGACCTTACCAGCCGAAAAAGAAAACAAACCTATCGGTTTATGGGGGCAGCGACACAAACGATATTTACAGGAACATAAGAGGGCGTTTTACGCCACGCTACTCACAAGTGGCAAGTTGAATGCTTATCTTGCGGATGTCGATAAACAGGCGGAGAAACGCTTTGAAAGACTTGTAGAACAGATGAAGCAGGCACAGGGTATCACGGAACGCCTAAAGGCGAAAAATGCCTTAGAATGGGTTGGACAGATGAATAACATTCGGGCTTGTGCTATGGAGATTGTGGAGAGGGAAATTATATTCGCATAAGTAGACAAGGCGGCAGGGAGTAAATTCTCTGTCGCTTATTTTTACTATATTTTCGTTACGAAACTTGACAAAAATCTCTCCTTTTATTATAATTTATGTTATATAACAACAATTATAAAATGACAGAGAGGTGAACAATATGCCACCAAAGGTGAAAATTACAAAAGAGATGATTATAGATGCAGCATTTGAGATAGCACGAAGTGAGGGAGCAGAAAATATCAATGCACGAACTGTATCAAAAAAATTAGGCTGTTCCACTCAACCTGTTATGTATCATTTCAAAACAATAGAGGAATTGAAAAAAACTGTATATGTTAAGGCAGATGAGTATCATTCCGAATATATAACTAATATTCAGAGTGAAAATCCGATGAAAGATATTGGACTAAATTATATACGCTTTGCTGAAACAGAAAAAAATTTGTTTCGGTTTCTATTTCAAACAAATGAGTTTATAGGAAAAAATATTTCTGAGTTGATAAATTCTGAAGAATTACAGCCTATTATAGCTATACTGAGTAAAGAAGTAGAGGTCAATACAGAACAGGCGAAAACCATTTTCCGTTCATTATTCCTGATTGCACACGGATATGCAAGTATGTTTGCAAATAACAAAATGACCTATGACGAACAGACGATTATATCTGATTTAGACTTGGTATTTGACGGAACAGTTTATTCATTAAAAGGAGGATTATAATGTATCGTTTATATAAGAAAAATGAATTAAATTTCTCATTGGTTTGGATTATTTCCTATGTTGTTTTGTTTAGTGTTGCTGACAGCTTTTCTGCTTCGCTTGGCACTGAAAAAATAATTGCTGCACCCGTTGCTATAGTTTTTACATCGCTTCTTTTAGTTTTTGTGAGTAAACACAACTTAAAAGAAAAATACGGTCTGTGTTCTTTTAATGGAAGCCTTAGAAATTTCTTATATTTTACTCCGCTACTTCTAATTATGAGTATTAACCTATGGAATGGCGTTACGATGAAGCTGTCTGTTTTAGAAACTGTGTTATATATTTTAAGTATGCTCTGCGTTGGATTCATTGAAGAAATTATTTTTCGTGGATTTCTGTTCAAAGCATTATACAATGACAATGTAAAGTTGGCGATTGTTATCTCAAGTGTTACTTTTGGAATTGGACATATTGTAAACTTACTGAACGGAAAAGATTTAATACCTACACTCTTACAAGTTTGTTATGCAATCGCAATAGGTTTTCTTTTTACAATTATTTTTTACAAAGGAAAGAGCCT
The DNA here is from genome assembly GCA_945632055.1 of uncultured Ruminococcus sp. Lineage (GTDB taxonomy): Bacteria > Bacillota > Clostridia > Oscillospirales > Acutalibacteraceae > Ruminococcoides. The sequence goes on from CALZCU010000159.1 coordinate 1,859, forward strand.
TTTACCGTGTATTATTGCACATAGTTTTGTAAATTCTTCGAGCGTTTTTGCTGTTGAAAATTCTTCAATGAAGTTTCATATTATTTCAAGTGCAGTATTATGTATTATTAGCTTAAGTTACGCACTGTGGATATTGAAAAAAACAAAACAATTTGATGAATATGAAAATAATGATAGGCGGTGATGATATTATATGCCAACTATTATTTCAGAATGGATATATTGCCCTGTATGCGGCAATAAAACCCGTACTATGATACGGGAAGATACGGAATTAAAAAACTTTCCTCTCTACTGTCCGAAATGTAAGCAGGAAACAATCATCAATGTTCAGGATATGAAAATTACACTTGCAGACAGTAAATAATTATGTATGCCGCCGCTATGGATAACGCCATAACGGCGGTTTTTCAATGCCTATCGGCTATCTCTGTCAATGGATTTTTTACGCTGTCTTTGCGGCGGTTTCTGCTTGTTGCGTTCCTGTATCTCACGCAGATGTTTTAGCACGCTCTGCTTTTCAGGCGGTCTGTGCTGTTCTTTAGCGGTGGCTGTTGGTTTCCTGCTGACTTGGTATTCCCACTCGGCAAGGTCACGGTTATACCGTTCCACAACGCTTTCCATTTCTCGGAAAGTCCTCATAAAAACTTGTACATCGGGATAACCGTCCTCTTTGAGCGTATCGGGGATTTTATCCAGCCTGTCAGCAATCTCCGTTTCGGTATCTTTGATTTTTGCCTCCAACGCTTTTCGTTCTTTGCCTTTGAAAATTCCCTTTGTATCGGCAAGCTGCTGTTTCAACTGTGGCAAAACTTTATCCTGCAAGGTTTTGATTTCCCTTGCCCTATCCTGTACTTTTATCATCAGGTTTCTCATATGGCGAAACTCTGCCATATCAATATCAAGTGTAGGTTTAGGCGGCATATCCTTTTCACGGATAAGGTTTTGCAGAAAATCTTTTGCCTTTGCCACAATCCCACGGAACAGATTAGGCAGCCATCCTTTGCTTTTGATAGAATGGCTTGCTTTTTCGTGTATCTCGGTCTGCTTGACTTCTAAAATCTTTGCTTCGGAAATACCCGATAACAACGCCATATCCGCTGTCCTATTCCATTCCTGCCTTGCGGTGTTGTCCGCTTCAATCTCGGCGGCTTTGGGATTGTTTTTGCCGATTTTCTTGGTGGGAAGATAAACGCTGTTCTTATCAAATACCTTTAACTGCTGTTCGGGATCAGAAATATGCCGATTGATAAGGTCGGTATAAATTTCCTTTACCTCCCGAAGAAAAGGCTCACTTTTGAATTTATTATCTTTTACGGTAAAGAGGTGGCTTTCGTAAACCTCGCCCTTTTTTATGATGGTGCAGCCTTTTCGTATCTGTCCGTCATCTCCTGTGATTTCTTTCTTGGTGCGTACCCTTTTTCCCGTTTCATCATAGAACACGCTGCGTGTGGCTATCTTGATGTCAGGTTCAGGAAGCAGTTTTCTTTCGCTGAAGATAAGGTGGATATGATAGTTTGTCTTGCGTTTGTTGTGGTGGAGGGCTGACACGCACTCCACACCATACCGCTTGCGAAACTCCTCTGTAAAATCTTCAAGGACTTCCTGCGGCTCGTATCTTGTATATACTTCGGGCAGGGCGATAATCAATTCCCTTGCTTCAATACATTTGCCCTCTGTACCGCTTCGCTTAAATTCCTGCTGGCTTTCCCTTGCAAGGTTACTCCAAAATTCATTGTCGGTGGTGCGGTAGGTGGCATAGAGATTTTCCTGTCTTGCGTGGCTTGTGATATAGGATATTCTTCCCTTGACATTTGGTAGTTTCGACATCTGTATAAATGAATGTCTTGCCATATACTCCTTCCTCCCGTGACGGGCATACTCTTTTTGCAACCGAGAAATCGGTTGCCGCTGTTTCGGCGGCGTAAGCAGACGGACAGCAAAGAAAACAGCGGGCTGTTTTCTTCTGTATCATAGCGGCGGTGCATTGCCCGAAGCGATGGTACAGTGCCCCCTGCAAGGG
>CALZCU010000160.1 GCA_945632055.1 uncultured Ruminococcus sp.
GTTGCGGTGCATTACACCGTATCTAACAAAATCTGCCCTGTGAAGCGCAGGAATAAGAGAAAATACTCTTTTCTGCTCTGGAAATTTCAGATTTGTCTGGAATCCGACAAGATTATACATACTGCCCTCTGCGTTTTCCTTGCGAAGCTGTAGAACTGCCCAAGGTCTGTGACCTGTTCTCGGATTTACAAGTCCGACAGGCTTCATCGGTCCGAAACGCAATGTTCCCTCTCCACGCTGAGCCATAACCTCAACAGGCATACAACCCTCATACACCTTTGGATTGTTTACATCAAAGTCGTGAAGCGGTGCTCGCTCTGCATTAATCAGCTCATTATAGAAGGTTTCATACTCCTCCTTGTTCATCGGACAGTTTATATAGTCGTCACCGTCGCCTCTTTCATACCTTGAAGCACAGAAAGCAAAATCCATATCAACGCTTTCAGCCGTTACAATTGGAGCGGCGGCGTCAAAAAATGAAAGTGAATCGCCAAACATTCTGCCAATATCAGCGGCAAGCGGTTCGGAGGTAAGAGGGCCTGAAGCAACAACAGTTATTGCATCATTCGGAAGTTCAGTTACTTCATCACTGATAATCTCAATATTCGGATTGCTTTTAATTCCCTCGGTGACCAATTCAGAGAATATTTTTCTGTCAACCGCAAGCGCACCCCCAGCAGGGACACGGCATTTATCGGCACACTTCATCAAAAACGAGTCGAGTCTGCGCATTTCTTCTTTGAGAAGTCCTGCCGCACTTTCAACTCTCATAGCCTTTAACGAGTTTGAGCATACAAGCTCACCGAACAAATCGCTGTGATGAGCAGGAGTTTTCTTTTCAGGTTTCATTTCATAAAGGCGAACCTTTACTCCTCTTGAAGCAATCTGCATTGCGGCTTCACAGCCTGCAAGTCCTGCTCCGATTACATTAATATACATTACTTATCATCCGCAGTCATAGTTTTTGTAAATCCGCAGCCTTCCTTTGCACAGAAAAGCACAGGCTTTTTACCCTTTTTCTTAAAGAGTATTTCTCCGCACTGAGGACATCTTTCGTTCACAGGCTCGTTCCAGCTTACAAAGTCACACTCGGGATAGTTTGAACAGCCGTAGAAAATTCTCTTTGTCTTTGTGTGCTTAACAATAACATCTCCGCCGCATTTTGGGCAGTTCACGCCTGTTTTTTCAACGAATTTCTTAATGTTTTTACATTCGGGATAGCCCGGACAGGCAATAAACTTTCCGTATCTGCCAACCTTTACTACCATCTTTCTGCCGCAGTTTTCGCAGATAATATCGGTTTCGTCCTCCTTGAGTTGAATTTTAACACCCTCCATTTCAGCTTTTGCCTTTTTAAGGGTTTCGTCAAAATCGCCGTAGAAATCGTCAAGAAGCTTTACCCATTCCTCATTACCGTTCTCAACCTTGTCGAGATTTTCCTCCATACCTGCAGTAAATTTAACATTTACTATGTTAGGGAATCTCTCTTTCATAAGCTTTGTCGTTGCTTCGCCAAGCTCAGTCGGAATAAGGCTTTTTGCTTCACGCTTTACATATTCCCTGCTTGTAATTGTGGTTATTGTTGCCGCATAGGTTGACGGTCTGCCGATGCCGTATTCCTCAAGAGCCTTGATTAGAGAAGCCTCTGTGTAACGGGCAGGCGGCTGTGTGAAGTGCTGATTCTTATTAAGCTCCTTGCACCTTACGGGCATATCCTTTTCAAGCGGAGGAAGCTGTGAGGACTTTTCCTCTGCTTCGTCCTTGCTTTCAACATACAAGGTTGTAAATCCGGGGAAGTCGACATAGTAACCCGAAGCCTTAAAGGTATAGCCGTTTGCTTCAATTTCAGCCTGCGTTGTTTTCTGAATACAGTCAGCCATCTGAGAAGCGGTAAATCTGTTCCAGATGAGCTTATAGAGCTTGTATTGGTCAGATGTAAGGCTGTCTTTGATTTTATCAGGAGCAAGGCTCGGCATAGAAGGTCTAATTGCTTCGTGACCGTCCTGTGCGTTATTTCTTGACTTAAAAAATCTTGGCTTAGGCGGTAAATATTCTGAACCAAATTCAGACTCAATATAGCTTACAACCTCTTCAACAGCGACATTTGATATTCTCAGCGAGTCGGTTCTCATATAAGTGATAAGACCTGTTGCGCCCATACCCTGAATGTCAACACCCTCATAAAGCTCCTGAGCAACCTTCATTGTTCTTCTTGACTGAAAGCCGAGCTTTCTTGAAGCCTCCTGCTGAAGCGTTGAGGTGATAAAGGGCGGTGCAGGAGATTTTTTCCTTGTACCGTTTCTCACCTTTGTTACGGTGTACTCAGCGTCCTTTAAATCAGCTTCAATGCTGTCTGCCTGTTCCTTATTTGTAATTTTTAATTTGCCGTTTTTATCCGAATAAAGAGTTGCATTGAAGGATTTTCTGCTTCCCTTTGGAATAAACTTTGCGTCAACAGTCCAATATTCCTCAGGCTTGAACTTTCTGATTTCTTCTTCCCTGTCAACAATTATTCTTACGGCAACAGACTGAACTCTGCCTGCTGACAGTCCTCTGCGGATTTTCTGAGAAATAAACGGACTTAGCTTATATCCGACAAGTCTGTCAAGTATTCTTCTTGCCTGCTGTGCATTTACAAGGTCGATGTTGATTGAACGGGGATTATCCATTCCGTTCTTAACGCCTGTTTTTGTAATTTCATTAAATTCAACACGCTTGCAGTAATCCTCAGGCAGGCCGAGAATGTATGCAAGATGCCAAGAAATAGCCTCTCCCTCACGGTCAGGGTCGGTTGCAAGATAAATATTATCACTTTCACCGGCAAGTGTTTTCAGTTCCTTAACGAGCTTTTCCTTGCCCTTGATTATCTCATATTTCGGTGCAAAATGATTTTTTATATCTACACTGAGTCTTGCCTTTGGCAAATCACGAATATGTCCCATAGATGCAACTACCTCATAGTTGCTTCCAAGATATTTTTTGATTGTTTTAGCTTTTGCAGGTGACTCCACAATTACCAAATCTGACATTTCAGACCTCCGATTATTTTAAAATATACCTTCTTCCCTTAAGTGCAGTTACAAGATTATTCATCTCAAGCTCCGTAATTGAAGCAAGCACCTTGAACACAGGGATATTCAAATCGCTTGATATTTTATCTATATGAACAGGCTCATCAGATATGTATTCATATATTTTCTGAGCTGTTGGATTCAAATTAAAATTATTCTTATGCTTTATTTCATTTTTAGAATTATCTACAATGTTTTCAATTTTATTTTCCTTTTTAGAAATACTCTCAGTTGTCCTTTTGCTATTTCTAAAATTATTCTTACCCTTTACGGGAATGGATTCCACATCCTTAAGCGATATATTGTCAAAATCAACACTGCCGTTAGTAGCGTACAGGTTGTCAAATGAATTCAATATATCCATAAAGTCAGTAACGGGTATTGCAGAACCCTCTTTGATTCTGTTGTTTGAACCCTCATTCTGAGGGCTGTTGTTGCCAAGCAAGGCAAAAACCTCTTTGCCCTGTTCAATGGCAAGGTTTGCTGTTATCAGCGAGCCGCTCTTCGCCCCTGCTTCTATAACAAGAACTCCGTCCGACAAAGCTGAAATAATCCTGTTTCGTGCAGGAAAATAATAATTTCTCGGTGTTTCATCGGGCGGGTATTCAGAGATTACTGCACCTCTCTTTGTTATTGCCCTTCTCATCTGCTGATTTTCGTGAAGATAGGAGCAGTTTATTCCGCAGCCTCTTACGCAGATTGTTACACCGTCAGCCGCAAGCGAGCCTCTGTGGGAAGCGCAGTCAACTCCGAGCGCACCTCCGCTTATAATGGTTACACCGTATTTTGAAA
>CALZCU010000161.1 GCA_945632055.1 uncultured Ruminococcus sp.
CGTCGGCATAGCCGACACCTTCTCCTCAAGGAGAAGGCTTGAAAGGTTCATCTGATCTTAAGTTGACGACATTGCCCTCAAAGGGGAGCCTTGGATATAATAGCAAAGTATTGTTGTTATTAATCTTATATTTGCTGACTATTTGAGTTTTTCTACAGTCTGAAAGGAGCTGTTTTGCGACAGCTCCTTTTTAATATAATATATTAAATTGCTCGAAAACGGTCGGGCAAGGAAGAGCGTGAAATATCAATTGTACCTGTTTATACGGAAATCCAAACTCCGCACAAAAAAGGCTTGACGGCATTGCACTCAGCGTTACTGTCAAGCCTTTTGATTGTTGTATTAATAGTAATTACTTCAGATTTATAGATGTCGGTAATCGTTGGTAAGCTCTGCAATATAGTCAAGAGATACATTATAGAACTTTGCTATTTTAATCGCTGTCTGAAACGGCAAATCCCGTTTGCCCTGTTCGTAGTTGGTGTAGGTAGTTTTGTGCATACCGAGCTTTGCAACAAGCTCATCCTGAGTTAAGTCGCTGTCCTCTCGTAAATCTCTCAATCTTCTGTAATATGCCATAATAAAAATTTCCTTTCTTGTATTTTACTATTGACATAATACAATGAATGATGTATAATATTGTTAAAAATACAACATATGTTGTATATAGATGGTATGAGAAAAGGAGAGAGGATAATGTATACTAATATTGGCAGGAAGATTAAGGGATTGGCTAAGGCTCAAGCTATTATTATGGCAATACTATGTCTTGGTGCCGGATTTTTTCTCGGAGTAGCTGGTGTACCGGTACTTATTTTAGCCGGTGTAGTTGCTGCGTTGATTTTTTACATTGGTTCTTGGGTGCTGTACGGCTTTGGACAGCTTATCGAAAGTGCTCAAAGGATTGAAGAAAAGCTGAACGCTGACAATAATCATCAGACAATCTACACTGCACCTCAGGCAAGCAATACCTATTATAACCCTCAGCCTGCACCGTCTAAGGCAAAGCCCTCAGTCTGTCCTGCTTGCAATGCCCCTTGCCATGGAAACGGAAGGTTTTGCGAAAAATGCGGCAATATGCTTTATTGAGTTTAATACAATACCAAATAAAAAGCAGGCAATCTTTGCGGTCTAATTTCCGCAAATATAAGTCTGCTTTCTATCAGGAATTAGTATAAGAAAAATACTAAAGGCTTGACAGCATTGCACTAAGCATTGTTGTCAAGCCTTTTTTACTATATAGGAAATTGCCTGAAAACGGTCGGGCAAGGAAGGCTTGATAATATCAATCTGTCTGCCCGAACTGCGTGTCGAGGCACTCGACCGGTGGTACACCGCTTAGTCGCCGAAGGTGATTCCCATTGCCTTGGCGGTTTTTATTTCCTCGCAGTCAACGGGAACGGTTTTGAGCTTTCCTGCGATTTCTTCAAGCGGTACGGCAACTACCTTATTGTTGCGGAGCGCAACCATTTTGCCGTAGTCCTTATCGATGATAAGCTGTGCGGCGGCGGCTCCGAAACGGGTTGAAAGCACTCTGTCATACGGGTCGGGACTTCCGCCTCTCTGGAAGTGACCGGGTACTGTAACTCTCGTTTCCTGCCCTGTTGCGGCTTCAATTTCTGCCGCAATTTTGTAGGAGATTGAGGGGTACTTCATCTCGGCAATTGCCGCCTTTTTCTGCTTCTTGGGAAGTGCGGCAAGCTCCTTGGAGATTGCGCCCTCGGCTACTGCAAGGATTGAGAAGTTCTTGCCGCTTGCAGTGCGAGCCTTGATTGTTTTTATTACAGAATTAATATCATAAGGTATTTCGGGAATCAGAATGATGTCTGCGCCGCCTGCAATTCCTGCATACAGCGTGAGCCAGCCAACCTTGTGTCCCATAACCTCAATGATGAACACCCGTCCGTGCGAGGTCGCCGTTGTGTGAATACAGTCGATTACATTTGTCGCAATGTCAACGGCACTCTGAAAGCCGAAGGTCTTGTCGGTTCCCCAGAGGTCGTTGTCGATTGTCTTGGGCAGGGATACAACATTCAGCCCCTCCTCACGGAGTAGATTTGCCGTTTTCTGAGTTCCGTTTCCGCCGAGAACAACAAGACAGTCGAGGTTGAGCTTTTTGTAATTTTTCTTCATTGCGGCAACCTTGTCAACGCTGTTTTCATCAATGACACGCATCAGCTTGAACGGCTGTCTTGATGTGCCGAGGATTGTGCCGCCCATTGTAAGTATTCCCGAAAAGTTTTCGGGCTTCATTTTTCTGTATTCGCCGTATATAAGTCCTCTGTAGCCGTCGATTATTCCGACGATTTCAACACCGTCTGCGCCGTAGTAGTTATACAGAGTTTTTGCAACGGCTCTGATTGTTGAGTTAAGTCCCTGACAATCTCCGCCGCTTGTAAGTATGCCGACTCTTTTCATTCTTTGGGTTCTCCTTTCGGTACGGGAACAATAGGTGTTCCCACTGTTTTTACATATTCAGCCTTCATTGCGGATTTTTGCGCTTTTACTGCGAGCTTTGAAAAGTATTTCTGGCAGTTGAGCCGCTTTTTGCCTCGCTTGTCAACGGGGCTGTAGCTCATATCGCTGTGCTGTCTTCGTGCATTGACGGTATCCTTAAACGCTACAGTCATTATTTCCTGAACACGCTTTTTTATGTCCTCGTCCTCAACAGGGAAAACAAGCTCAACTCTGCGGTCAAGATTTCTCGGCATCCAGTCGGCACTGCCCATATAGTAGAGAGGATTTCCGTTGTTTTCATAGATGAAAATTCTGCTGTGCTCAAGGAGCTGACCTACAATGGAAATAACCTTTATGTTCTCGCTGAAGCCCTTTACACCCGGAATAAGACAGCAGATTCCTCTGACAATAAGCTCGATTTTTACTCCTGCGTTTGAAGCGTCATAGAGCAGACTGATAATCTGAGGGTCAACAAGGGAGTTGACCTTTGCCGTTATTTTTGCAGGAAGTCCGAGCTTTGCATTCTCGGTTTCGTTCTGTATCATCGCCTCAAAGAAGGTTCTCATACCGTTGGGCGCAACAATGAATTTGTTGTATTCGGGAGGGAAGGAGTAGCCTGTAAGTACATTGAACAGGGAGGAGGCGTCAACGCCGTATTCCTCACGGCAGGTGAACATTCCGATGTCGGTGTAGAAACGGGCTGTGCTGTCGTTGTAATTGCCTGTTCCCATATGGAGATAGCGTCTGATTCCGTCGTCGTCACGGCGGACAACAAGGCAGATTTTGCAGTGGGTTTTAAGACCCGTCAGGCCGTAAATAACATGACAGCCTGCCTTTTCAAGCTTGTTTGCCCACTGAATGTTGTTTTCTTCGTCAAAGCGAGCCTTAAGCTCGACAAGAACAGTGACCTGTTTGCCGTTTTCAGCGGCTTTGATGAGTGCGGCGACAATCGGAGAATTGCCGCTCACACGGTAGAGTGTCTGCTTGATTGCAAGCACCTTGGGGTCAACGGCGGCTTTTCTGACAAAGTCAACAACCACATCAAAGCTCTCGTACGGGTGGTGAACAAGTCTGTCCTTTTCACGGATAGCCTTGAAAATATCGTCATAGCCGCAGAACTCGGCAGGAGGATTTACAGGCACAATCGGCTCGAAGCACATATCCTCACAGCCCTTTATCCGTGCAAACTTTGAAAGGAAGGTCAGGTCGAGCGGACCTCTCTGAACATATATTTCGTCCTCGCTGACATCAAGTGCGTCAATGAGGAACTTCCTTATTTCCTTGTTGCATTTCTTGCTGAACTCAAGCCTTACGGGAACACCTCTTTTGCGCTTGCGGATTGACTTTTTGATTTCAGCCATCAA
>CALZCU010000162.1 GCA_945632055.1 uncultured Ruminococcus sp.
CTGTATTCCGCCGTCGCCGAGGAGGGCTGTCATTGAGCCTGACGAGCCGCCGTCAACGGTGACTTCTCCCTTGATGCTTTCAAGGTCTGCGCTGATTCTCTTGCTTATTTCCTTGCCCTGCTTTGTGTACTCGTCCTTAAGCACCGCATATGCCGAAACGCTTCCTGCGTCGTTTGAAGCACCGCCCGAAAGACCCATAAGACTTGATGTGCCGCCGGTCATAACGCCGATTGTTTCAAATTCGTCATAGCGGTTAAGAACCTTGTTAACCTGCTCGGCGGTATCAATTGTTTCTTCAAGCGTTGCATTGCTGTCGAGCTTGACTGAAACTTCTATTTCCGTACTGCTCATCTCGGGCATAAAGCTGAATCCCCTTGCAAGCGCACAGAAAACGCTCGTGACAAGCAGTGCCGTAACTACAAGTATTGAACAGATTTTGTGACGGAGCATAAAGCGGAGAGATTTTTCGTAGCTCCTCATAATTCTGCCGTCGTTTATATTCTTTCTTTCTCTTACCTTGCGGAGCATACGCTGTCCCATTGCAGGTACAAGGGTAAGAGCCACAATAAGGCTTGCAAGCAGTGAGTAGGCGATTGTGAGAGCCATATCGACAAAGAGCTGTCGGGTGATGCCCTCAACAAATACTATTGGCAGGAACACGCATATTGTCGTAAGCGTAGAAGCCGCAATAGCTCCTGCAACCTGTCTTGCACCGTTGAGAGAAGCCTGAATCGGTGAATATCCGAGTCCTCTCAGTCTGTAGATATTTTCGATAACAACAACTGAGTTGTCAACCAGCATACCGACGCCTATTGCAAGTCCTGACAATGAAATCATATTGAGCGTTACTCCGCTGAAATACATAAGCACGATTGCAAAAATAACGCTGATTGGAATTGAAAAGGCTACAATTATCGTCGGCTTGATGTCACGCAAAAATACAAACAGTATGATTATTGCGAGCAATGCACCCATAAGCAGGTTTTGCAGTACGCTGTTTACAACAATTGATATGTAATCTCCCTGACTGAAAAGGTTTGTAAATTCAAGTCCCTCGTACTTTTCGGACAGCTCCTTGAAGGTATCGCTTATGTTTTCGCATACCTTTGAGGTCGCAATATTGCTCTGCTTGGAAAAGCTGAGGATAATACCCGGCTCACCGTTGATTTTTGCAAAAATCTCGTCTGAGTTGTCAACCAAAAATACATCTGCAACATCATCAAGCGTAACAATGCCGATTCCGTCAACCTTTGTGTCAAATAGTGCGAGCTTTTTAAGCTCATCTTCGCCCTTGACCTCATCGCCGACACGAACCATATATTTGTTGTTATTGCTGTCAGTGATATATCCGGCAGGCATTGAAAAGTTCTGAGCAGTCAGTATCTTGGATATATTGTCAAGGGTGACGGTGTTGTTCATATCAGCCTTGTCCTTGGCTTTGTCCTTTTGCTCCTTAAGGGTGTCGATATTGCCCTGAATTTCTTTTTTGGCTGAGTTAAGCTGTGTGACTGCACTCTGAACCTCTGTCTGCTTTGATGTCAGAGTTGCAAGCGCTCCCGACATTTTGAAATCTGCGCTTGACTGCTGTTTTGAGATTGTTGCGAGTGCGCTGTCAACAGTAACGGATTTATCGTCAAGCCCCTCAATTGCACTGTCAAGCTGTGCGATTCCGCTGTTTATTACTGCGATTTTGTCGCTCAGCTCCTTGAGAGATGAATCAAGATTTGTTGTATCTGTTCCAAGCTCAGCCAGAGTCTGGTTGATTTGCTCAATGGAGCTGTCAACGCTTGAGAGCGCAAGGTTTGAGGACTCAATTGCAAAGGCAAGCCCTTCCTTGCTGATGTTAAACGGCTTGAGCTGTTCGTCAATCTGAGCAAGCTGTGCCTGAAGCTGTTTGTACTCCTCGCTGTCTTTGTCAAGACAAATCATTTGCTTTACAATTGCAATATAGCTGTCGTTTATCTGCGTGAGCGTTGCAATTGTGTCGGTAAGCTCCTTTTTCTGCGCTAAAAGCTCATTATACGAGGTTTTTAATGACAGCAGAGCCTTGTAGGCTGTTTCAAGCGTCTGCTTTGTCTGCACAAGAGAAGCCTTTTGGTCAAGTAACTGCATTTTTGCAGACAAAAGCTGAGTTTTTCCGCTTTCAGCCTTACTCTGCGCCTGCTCAAGCTGAGAAGCTACAGCCTTCTGCTGAGAGTTAATCTGCTCAATTGAGGAGGCAATTGTCTGACCTCCGCTTTCAGCCTTGCTGATGTTGCTCTCTATTTCATTTTTTGCGCTGTTCAGCTTGTCCTCAGCGTCAGAGAACTGCTCGTCAAGCGCAGAAGCTATCCTTTTGTTAAGCTCGTCGAGCTTTTTCTGAGAAATTACAACATTCTCGTTCTCAACAACAATGCCCTTGTCGGTAACAGAAGCAACGCCGTCAATTCCCTCAAGCTTGTTCATAAGCTCGTCGCTGACAAAGTCAGAAAGCTCGTTCCTATTTTTACCCTCATAGTTTACGGCTGTCATAGCAACAGGGAGCATACTCGGATTTGCCTTAATCAGATACGGAGTACCCACACCGTCCGGCCAGCTGTCCGAGATTGTGTCAAGGCTTGACCGCAAGTCAACCGTTGCAGAGTCCATATTTGTGCCGTCCTCAAATTCAATAATGAGCATTGAGTAATTATCGGCAGATTTTGAGCTTATCTCCTTAACTCCGTCAATTATTGAAACGGACTGTTCAAGCGGCTTGGTGACAACGGTTTCAACCGTTTCGGGTGTTTGTCCGCCGTATGTGGTCATAATCATTGCATACGGAAAGTTCATATTCGGGAGCAGGTCGGGAGTCATTCTGAAAAATGAAACAACGCCGAGCACCAGAACGATTATCACGCACACAAAGACGGTCATTGGCTTTTTTACGCTGAATTTTGAAAACATTTGCCTGATTCTCCTAAAGAAAAGTTACTCAACTGCACCCGTCCTGATAATTTCAAGCTTGCGCAGGAAGGTTTGTCTTATTTTTTCACGATCCATACCCATTACAAAAACATCAAACAGTGCATTTTTAAGCACCTGAATGAGAATCTGTGTTAATAACTGCACATCTTCATCGCTTTTGTATTTAAGATTGCTTCTGTTTACCTGCTTTGACATATCCTGCAACGATGCAAAGCCGTGAAATCTGTTTGAAAGATATTCGGAAATCAAATCGTCATTTGCCCTCAAATTTCTGAAAAGATTTTTAAGAATAGTCTTTTTATCCTTGTCATCGGCAAATTCTGCAATAAGGTCAAAAAGCTTTTCGTAGGTTTCAAAGATATCTCCGTTTGAATACTGAAGTGCGGCGCTTGCACCCTCCAGCGAAAAGTCAAGAAGTGACTTCGCCAGAACCTCAACAAGGTCGACCTTATCGTCAAAATACTGATAAAAGCTTCCTCTTGAAATTTTGGCAGCCTTAATAATTCTGTTTATGCTCACCTTTTCGGTTGATGAGCTTGCAAATTCCTGCATAATTGCTGCAATAATTCTCTGCCTTTTTTCCTCGGGAAGATTATAAAAGGTTTTTTTAATCATAAATCACACGCTCCTTAATGATGTGACAACCTATCATATGACTGATTGTCATAATTCTATCACTAATGAAAATGAGTGTCAATATATACATATATTGGAATTTTTTGAGTTTTTATGAAACTTTTGTAAAACCTTACAAAACGAAAGAAAGCACTGATTTATTCAGTGCTTTCAGCTTGTCGAAAAAGTAGGAACAAAAAAATAATAATAGTCAACTTTTATGATATAGCCAAGCCTTCCCTTGAGGGAAGGTGTCA
>CALZCU010000163.1 GCA_945632055.1 uncultured Ruminococcus sp.
GGCTACAAGGCACAAGGCTGGACAGTTACTTATACTATGCAGTCTCCGCCGCCGATTCTGCGTAACACCGAGAACGGAATAGAGATTTCGTGGCCTAAGGTTATGGATGTTGAAAGATACAGGGTATACTACAAGAACTCCAAAGGCGAGTGGACTCGCTTTAAAAACGATGTTTTCGGTACATCTATGATTGACAGAGGAGTGAAGATTGGCAGAGAAGAAACCTATACAATCAGGTGTCTGGACAATGACGGAAATATTATAGGCGGTTACAGCAAATGGGGTGTTTCGATTAAATATCAGCCTGTTGCTCCCACGCTTTCGCTGAAAAACACTGCAAACGGAATAGAGATTTCGTGGGATAAAATTGCCGGTGTTGACAGGTACAGAGTGTATTACAAAAATGCAAGCGGCAATTGGGTACGCTTTAAGAATGACATTTACGGCACATCAATGCTTGACAGGGGAGTTAAGGTCGGCAGAGCCGAAACCTACACAATCAGGTGCGTAGACAGCAGCGGCAACCTTGCAAGCGGATACAATTCCGCAGGGTGGACAATTACATATCGAAAATAGCATTAAAAGAGGGCTGTTACGACAGCCCTCTTTTGCTATACTTTATTAAATTCACTCGTTGCTCGACTGTTCGGAAAGGATTTCTGCGATAAGCTCTCTTTCGTCCATATGATACTTAACGCCCTTGATTTCCTGATAGTCCTCGTGTCCTTTGCCTGCAAGCACGATTATATCGCCGTCCTGCGCATTGTTTATGCAATATCTTATAGCGTCCTTGCGGTTTGGAACAACAACATATTTTCCGTCGGTCTTGCTTATTCCCGTCTTGATGTCCTCAATAATATCCATAACATCTTCAAAACGGGAGTTATCCTCGGTGATTACCGAAAGGTCGCTCAGTCTGCCCGAGGTTTCGCCCATCTCATAGCGGCGCACCTTCGGTCTGTTTCCTCCAGCACCGAACATTGTAATCAGTCGGTTAGGCTTGTAAAGCCTGAGTGTTGTCAGCACATTCTCCATTGAAAGAGCGTTGTGTGCGTAGTCAATCAGGAGAGTGTAATTCCCCGGAACACTGACAGGCTCAACTCTGCCCTTGACCTTTGCCGCCTTAAGTCCCTTTATTATCGCCTCATCGGGAATATTAAAGAACGATGCCGCACTGATTGCCGCAAGAGCGTTGTAAACATTGAATTTTCCGGGAATACCGACATCAAGCGACAGCGACTTGCTTCCTTCGGTTTCAAAGTGAACGCCGATAAAGCCGTCCCCTGAAAGCAGGTGTGCATTCTTCGCCCTCAGGTCAGCCTGCTCGGAAAATCCAAAGGTCATTACGGGAGCCTTGAAGTCCTTTGTAACCTCCTGCCACTTCTCGTCGTCAATATTTGCGGCGGCAAGCCTGCACTGACGGAACAGCAGGCTTTTGCAGTAAAGATATTCTGCAAGGTCCTTGTGCTCAACTCCTCCGATGTGGTCGTCCGAGAAGTTTGTAAAAATTCCTGCGTCAAATTCAATGCCTGCAAGCCTGTTGTGCTTAAGTCCGATTGATGAAGCCTCAATCACCATTGCTTTGCACCCTGCGTTAATCATATCACGCATTGCCTTCTGAATTTCGTAGGATTCGGGGGTGGTGTTGTCTGTCTTGTAGGTTTTTCCTCCGTAAACAATGCCGAGCGTTCCGATTGTGCCTGTTTTTATTCCTGACTGCTCAAAAATTTCCGCAATCATAGCCGTAGTGGTGGTTTTTCCCTTAGTACCTGTTATTGCAACGGTCATTAGCTCATTTGCAGGGTTGCCGAAAAATTCAACGCTCATAAGCGCAAGCGCAAGCCGTGTGTCGGCAGTTTTGATTACTGCAACGCTATCGGGAATTTCAAAATCGAGGTCGTCGCTGATAACAAGTGCGGCGGCGCCTTTTTCAACGGCAGATTGTGCGAACCTGTGACCGTCCGAGGTGTAGCCCTTAAGACAGACAAAAGCCGAGCCTTCGATAACCTTTCTGGAATCGTAGATTACATCGGTGATTTCGGGATTTGCACCGTTAAGAGCCGTATATTCAACATTTTTCAGTAATTCATTAAGCTTCATACGAACACTCCGTTCATAGTTTGTTATAATTAATTATACCAATTTTTTGATTGCAATACAACTTATAAATCGAAAAAATAAGGATTTTTCTTGTAAAACGAACAATTGGTAATTTTTAACGAAAGAAATCCGAAATAATTGAATTTTGGGGGAATATGGGATATAATGAAAACAGCGAAATGCTGTTATTTTGAATTGTGAGCGATTGCTATTGAGTATATTGCACAAATAGAAGTTAAGCAAAATAAACAAAAATAATATTAAAAGTTTGTAAGAAAAATGAAATCTCAGAAATATATAAGGCAACTTGTACAAAAAAATATTGAAAATTTAACTATGTAGATAAAAAGTACAAAGGTAGTTGAAATTTCATTCGTTTTTTGATATTATTTATGTAGAGGGACAAAGTGCTTTTGTGCATTTTTTCCATCAAAAAATAATTAAAATTTATGAAAGAGGGATATTCCAATGAAAAAGATTATTGCCATTCTTTTGGCAGGAATGATGACAGCTACTGCTTTCGCAGGCTGCGGCGGCGGAGAATCGTCAGGCTCAGGCAGCGAAGGCTCAGGTTCAGGCTCAGGCTCAGGCTCAGGCGAGACAAAGGTTCAGGGTGTAGACAGCAATGTTGTTGACTACAAGTACTTCGGTGAAGAGGACAACATCAAGCTCAAGGTTTGGGCTCCCGACGCTATGGTAAACCTCACCAAGAAGCAGATTGAGGAATTCAAAAAGCAGTATTCCGAGAAAAAGTTTGACATCACAGTTGTTGCTCAGGGCGAAAACGACGCAGCAACACAGCTTCTTAACGATGCTTCAGTTGCTGCCGATGTATTCAGCTTCCCCAGCGACCAGCTCAACAGACTTACTGACGCAGGCGTAATTTCACCTGTTTCAATGGCATTCAAAGAGTTTGTTTCTTCAACTAACGGCGAAGATACAATTAAGGCTGCTACAGCTAAGAACGATAAGGGCGAAGACACACTTTACGCTTATCCCGAAACAAACGATAACGGCTACTATATGGTTTATGACAAGAAAGTAGTAAGCGAGGATGCTGCCAAGACTCTCGAAGGCACACTTGAGGCTTGTAAGAAGGCAGGAAAGAAGTTCATCTTCGACGCAGGCGACGGCTTCTATGCTTGTACATTTGCTTTCACAGCAGGCGCAAAGATTGACGGCTTTGAAGAGGACGGCACAACTCAGAAGTTTGTTGACTTCGATATGGACGAGGCTGTAAAGACTCTCCAGGCTTTTGCTAAGCTCATTAAGGATTACAAGGGCACATTCCAGTCACTTAATGTAAAGAATGTTGCTTCAGGCTTTAAGAACGGCACCTGCGGCGCAGGCTTTGACGGTTCTTGGGATACAAAGGTTAACAAGGAAGCTCTCGGTGATAATTTCGGAGCTGCCAAGCTTCCCACAATCAAGGTTGGCGACACAGACAAGCAGCTTATCTCAATGTTCGGTTACAAGTACATTGGTGTTAACGCTACTTCAAAATTCCCCAACTCTGCACAGATTCTTGCTCTCTACCTCCACGGTGAGGAATGCCAGAAGCAGAGAATAGAAGAGGCTGGCTGGGGTCCTGCAAACCTCTCAGTTCAGAAGGATAAGCTTGTAACAGAGAGCGCAGTTCTCAGCGCAATCAAAGAGCAGTCTGCTCACGCTTGCGGACAGGCTAATATC
>CALZCU010000164.1 GCA_945632055.1 uncultured Ruminococcus sp.
TCGTGGCTTAAGTGCCAGAGGTTCTTATCCTTTGAATAGTTTGTTTCACGGTTAATCTTGAGCGGAATATTCATCTTCTCCGCATATTCAATTTCCTCTTCACGGGACTTAAATTCCCATGTTCTCCAGGGAGCGATAATCTTCATATCGGGAGCGTAAGCCTTGATTGCAAGCTCAAAACGAACCTGATCGTTGCCCTTGCCTGTGCAGCCGTGGCAGATTGCGTCTGCGCCCTCTTTTTTAGCAATTTCAACAAGTCTTTTTGCGATAATAGGACGGGCAAATGATGTGCCGAGGAGGTATTTGCCCTCGTAAACTGCGCCTGCCTTAACTGTGGGGAATATGTACTCCTCAACAAACTCCTTGTTGAGGTCCTCAATATAGAGCTTTGATGCGCCTGTTTTGATAGCCTTTTCCTCAAGACCGTCAAGCTCTGTGCCCTGACCTACATTACCTGAAACCGCAATAACCTCGCAGTTGTCATAGTTTTCCTTGAGCCACGGAATGATGATTGATGTATCAAGACCGCCTGAGTATGCAAGAACTACCTTTTTGATTTTATTATCAGCCATTTTTATTTCCTCCAGAAGTTGGTTTTTTCATTACTATTACATTATACACTCTCTTTTGAAAAAATCAAGTGTTTTTTGAATAAATATTCAAAAAATTTCAGACTGCGTTTTTTTGCGCCCGAATTGCCCGAATTAATGCAGAAAACGGCTTATACAGCCAATATACAATTAAAATATAATTTTTAAAAGCCTGTGTTTCCCCGAAAACTGCATATATTCATTTAAAGTGAATATTCATTCATTTATACAGAATAATGAATATTATTCAGAGAATATGAATATTATTTCTATCGCAAAAACTTATGTTGAACAGACAGGGCGTTTCTGCTATAATTTAATTAACAGAAACTGCATATTAATATGTGAAAGGATGATTTATATGTCAACATTCAGAGAGCTTACAGTCGGGGAAATCACAGACAATCCGTTCAGGCTTATCGGCGATGACTGGGCGCTTGTGACGAGTGGAACAGAAGAAAGGTTCAACACAATGACTGTCAGCTGGGGCGGCGTTGGAATAATGTGGGGCAAGCCTGTTGCCTTTACATTTATCCGCCCTCAGAGATACACCTTTGAATTTATGGAGAATAACGAATATTTCACGATGAGCTTTTTTGACGAGAGCCAGCGTGACGCACTGAAATTCTGCGGCTCAAGGAGCGGCAGAGATTGCGACAAGGTTAAGGAAACAGGGCTTACTCCTGCTTTCACAGACGAGGGTGTACCGTACTTTGAGGAAGCAAGGCTTGTGCTTGTGTGCAAAAAAATGTATTCTCAGTTTCTCAATGAGGAAAGCATTACAGACTGCGAAAGCGTTGCAAAGTGGTACAATGATGATTACCACAAAATGTATATCAGCGAAATTGTCAAGGTACTGCAAAAGAATTAACAATTAACAAATAACAATTAACAATTATTTTCGGGAAGATAGCTGGATGTAGCAGAAAGGCTATCTTCCCGACATTATTTATATTGTGGCAAAAGCCGCTGCCTCAATTTTTAATTGTAAATTGTTAATTGTTAATTGAAAAACGGTGCTGTTCACAACGAACAGCACCGTTTTTATTTGTGTATTAAAAGCTAAGCAAATAAATTATTTAATTGCCTCGTAAACTGCAACTGCACAAGCAACTGTTGCACCTACCATCGGGTTGTTACCCATACCGATAAGACCCATCATCTCAACATGAGCGGGAACTGAAGATGAACCAGCAAACTGAGCGTCACCGTGCATTCTGCCCATTGAGTCTGTAAGACCGTAGGAAGCAGGACCTGCACCCATATTATCGGGGTGGAGTGTACGACCTGTGCCGCCGCCGGAAGCAACCGAGAAGTAGCTTACGCCGTTTTCGTTAGCCCACTTCTTGTATGTGCCTGCAACGAGGTGCTGGAAACGAGTGGGGTTAGTTGAGTTACCTGTGATTGAAACGCCAACATTTTCCTTCTGCATAATTGCTACGCCCTCACGAACATCGTCAGCACCGTAGCAGCGAACAGCAGCTCTTTCGCCGTCGGAGAATGCTCTCTCCTCAACGATTTTAAGCTCTGATGTGAAGTAATCAAACTCAGTCTTTACATATGTAAAGCCGTTGATTCTTGAAATGATGTAAGCAGCGTCCTTGCCAAGACCGTTAAGAATAACTCTGAGCGGTTCTTTTCTTGCCTTGTTAGCGTTACGAGCGATACCGATTGCGCCCTCTGCTGCTGCAAAGCTCTCGTGACCTGCGAGGAATGCAAAGCACTTTGTTTCATCTCTTAAAAGCATTGCGCCGAGGTTGCCGTGACCTCTGCCTACATTTCTCTGCTCTGCAACAGAGCCGGGAATACAGAAAGCCTCAAGACCGATACCGATAGCCTCAGCAGCGTCAGCAGCAGTCTTAACACCCTTTTTGATTGCTACGGCACAGCCGAGTGTGTAAGCCCAGCCTGCATTTTCAAAAGCGATGGGCTGAACATCCTTTACAATCTGATAGGGGTCAAAGCCCAAATCGTTACAAATTTTTCTTGCCTCTTCAAGATTTGCAATACCGTACTCGGCAAGGCACTTCTCAATTTTAGGCATTCTTCTGTCCATACTTTCAAATGTTACTGCCATTTTTGTGTCCTCCTTACCGAATTATTCTTCTCTGGGGTCAATGTACTTAGCCGCATTGTCAAAACGACCGTACTGACCGATGTTATTCTTAAATGCTTCATTAGGCTCAACACCGTGACGAATGTCCTCGAGCATTTTGCCGAGCTTTACGAACTGATAGCCGATAACCTCGTTATTCTCGTCAAGAGCAGTCTTAAGAACATAGCCCTCAGCCATTTCCATATAACGAACGCCCTTAGCGTTTGTGCTGTACATTGTACCAACCTGGCTGCGGAGACCCTTGCCGAGATCCTCCATACCTGCGCCGATGGGAAGACCGCCCTCTGAGAAAGCTGTCTGGCTTCTGCCGTAAACGAGCTGCTCAAAGATGTTTCTCATAGCAGTGTTGATAGCGTCGCAAACGAGGTCTGTGTTGAGGCACTCAAGGAGCGTCTTGTTGGGGAGAATTTCAGCAGCCATAGCGGCAGAGTGAGTCATACCGGAGCAGCCGATTGTTTCAACGAGAGCCTCCTGTACGATACCGTCCTTAACATTAAGAGTGAGCTTGCATGCGCCCTGCTGGGGAGCACACCAGCCGATTCCGTGTGAAAGACCTGAAATGTCTTTAATCTCGTAAGATTTAACCCACTTACCCTCTTCGGGGATAGGTGCGGGACCGTGCTTTGGTCCTTTTGCAACTGTACACATATTTTCTACTTCTTTTGAATAAATCATATGTACTTCTCCTTTCAAAATATTGTTGAGCCTGATGAACACTCATACACCTACATTATACGGGTTTTATCAACTTTTTTCAAGCATTTTTTGCATTTTTATCTCATAAAATGAAGTCGGTTTCTTCAATTGGCATTTCGAGCAGACAGTTTGATATTGCAATTTCCTATAGAATAAAGAAATAACCGCCCTGTGTTAGCTCCACAAGACGGTTATATAAATAAAAATATAAACCTAAATGCGGAACAGTCAAGACTGTTCTCAGCTTGTCGAAAAAGTTGGAACAAAAAATAAACAATAGTCAACTTTTATGATATAGCCAAGCCTTCCCTTGAGGAAATTCCCCTGTTAGGGGAAATGTCACGAAGTGA
>CALZCU010000165.1 GCA_945632055.1 uncultured Ruminococcus sp.
ATATCTATGAGCACGGAAGCGATGAAGAGGGCGAAGCAGGCTTTATTGATTCAAAGCCTCTCACACTGCATAAGGAAAGCGGTACCTGGTACGGCACAATAAACGGCGACCTTGCAGGAAAGTATTACACCTACACCGTCACCCACGGAAAAACCGTTAAGGAAACCTACGATATATATGCAAAAGCCTGCGGAGTGAACGGCAAGCGTTCAATGGTTGTCGATTTGTCAAAGACCAATCCCAAGGGCTGGGAAAATGATGAGCATATTTTTGTTGAAAGTCAGACAAAAGCGTCAGTCTGGGAAACCTCGGTGGCTGATTTTTCATCATCTGAGTCAAGCGGTGTTTCCGAAAAATACAGAGGAAAATTCCTTGCCTTTACCGAAAACGGCACAACAGTTGACGGAATACAGGGCGGAACATCAACCTGCGTTGATTACCTTAAGAAGCTGGGTGTAAAATATGTTCAGATAATGCCGTTCTATGATTTCGGCTCGGTTGACGAGAGCAAGGACATCAGCAAGCAGTACAATTGGGGCTATGACCCCGTAAACTACAACTGCCCCGAGGGCTCATATTCAACAGACCCCTACAACGGCAGTACAAGAATTACCGAGTGCAAGCAGATGATTCAGGCACTCCACGAAGCAGGAATAGGTGTAATAATGGATGTTGTCTACAACCATACCTATTCCACTGATTCAGCTTTTCAGCACACCGTTCCGAATTACTACTACAGAATGAACGAGGACGGCACATTTTCAAACGGCTCAGGCTGCAGCAACGACACAGCCTCCGAGCATCGTATGTACAGAAAATATATGATTGATTCCGTAACCTATTGGGCAAAGGAATATCATATTGACGGCTTCCGCTTTGACTTAATGGGACTTCACGATGTAACTACAATGAACAGCATCAGAAGTGCGCTCGACAATCTTTATGAGGACGGAAGCGGCAGACAGATTATAATGTACGGCGAGGCTTGGGATATGCCGACAAAGTGCGATGACGGAACAGTTATGGCTAATCAAAAAAATCTTGATAAGCTTGACGACCGCATCGGTGCGTTTGATGACGGAATAAGAGATGCGATAAAGGGAAGCACAGGCGGAGTTGACAAGGGCTTTATTCAGGAAGGAGCTTCCCGTGCGGCGCTCAAGGTTGGCATTGCAGGACAGTCTGCCGAGCATAACGGCTGGGCAAAGGTTCCCTCACAGTGCGTAACCTATGCTTCCTGTCACGATAATCTCTGCCTGTATGACAAGCTCGTTGATTCCGTATACGGCAGAAACAGCGAATACCGCAAACGCTACGAAGACCTTGTGAGTATGAACAAGCTCTCTGCCGCAATAGTAATGACCTCGCAGGGAATCCCGTTTATGCTTTCGGGCGAGGAATTTGCTCGCAGTAAGGACGGCGACGAAAACTCCTATGCTTCAAGCAGGGAAGAAAATATGATAGATTGGAAAAATCTTGATAACTTCAGCGATGTTGTTGAATATTACAGAGGACTTCTCAAAATCCGCTCAAGATTTGCCGCTTTTTCAGACAGCACTGCAACAACAGCAAACAAGCTCAGCTATATTGAAAATCCTCCCAAGGGAGTGATTGGCTACACTGTTGAGAATACCGAAAGCAACGCTTGGAATAAAGCGTGTGTAATTTTCAACGGCGGCGACGAGGAGCAGACTGTTGATGTGGACGGCGAATGGGTAAGAATTGTCGATGAAGAAACGGCTGGCTTGCGAAATCTCGGTGAGATTAAAGGCAAGGTCAGCGTTAAGCCTCATTCGGCGGCTGTTATGATTGACAAAAAGAGCTATGATACCGCAGGAATAACCGATGATGAGGGTGCAGTTGTTGTAAGCTACTACGACAATAGCACAAAGGAGCTTATAAAAAAGCAGACTGTCACAGGCGAACTTGGTACAGCCTATGATGTTAAAAACTTTGCAGGCTCGCTCAACTACGACATCAAGGAGTCAAGCGGAGATACTTCCGATGTTTTCGAGAACAGCGTTAAGCACGCAAGCGTTTATGTTGAAGAATACGAGGGAAAAATGGCAAAGGTCATTTTCAAATTTGTTGACGATATAAACGGTGCGGAGCTTGCCGATTCTTTCTCAATCCGCAACAGGGTAGGGGAGCAGTATTTTACTCCCGAGCTTCCGTCAATAGAGAATTACAGCCTTGTGCTTGATTCTCTTCCCGAAAACGGAGCAGGAAAAATTCCCGAGGGTGAAACTACCGTTGTCTATAAATATACAAGAGTGACTGACGATACCGACAAATCGGTTTGCATTGTCAATGCTGTCTATATGGACGACAGCGGCAAGATAATAGAGCAGAAAACATATAAGGGCAAGGAGGGAGAGAGCTACTCTGCTCCCGAGAATGAATACGAGAATATGTCCCTTGTTGAGATTCCGAAAAATGCTTCGGGATTCTTTGAGAAGGGCGAAATCAATATTCTGTTCAGCTATTCATCTGTTCCCGATCCTCTTGCAAATATGCTCGTTTATATTTACATCGGCGCAGGCTTGATTCTTGCACTCTGCGTAGTCTCTGCCGCATATTCCCACATCAGAGGAATACGCAGATCCAGAGAAAATATTGATGTAGAAGAATAATTATGGTAGTTGTTTCCGCATATGCGGAATAGATTATATTGCCGATTCCGATTAATCAAGTGAATACTCTGCTGTGATTCGGAATTGGTATAACAATATTTAAGGAGGAAAAATATCTATGAGAACTACAAAGAAGCTTATCTCTTCTGTTCTCGCAATTTGTATGCTCGCATCAACAAGCGTAGTATCAGGCTTTGCCGCAACTACAGGTTCAGAACCTGTTTCAGCTGCAACAGCACTTAACACACCGAACTCACAAGCTTGTGAGGCTATTGACGCTGAATACGCATACACAAAGCGTGACTTAGGTGCAACCTACTCACCCGAAGGAACAACCTTTAAGGTATGGTCGCCTACGGCAACAGAAGTATCAATTAACCTTTACGCTACAGGCTCTGATTCAGAAGAGGGTGCTGAGGATCTCGACACATACCCGCTTGAAAAGCTTATGGAGGGTGACAAGTGGACTGGTGTATGGACAATCTATTTGGAAGGTGATCTAAAGAATACCTACTACACCTACACTGTTACTTCCGCAAATACAACAGGCAAAAAGACAACAACCAAGGAAACACAGGATGTTTACTCTGTTGCAACAGGCGTAAACGGCAACCGTTCAATGGTTTGCGACCTTAAGTCAACAAACCCCGAGGGCTGGGAAAATGACTCTCATGTTCTCCTCAATGAATCAACAGATTCATCTGTTTGGGAGCTTCACATCAAGGACTTCTCCTATGACCCTGCTTCAGGTGTTTCAGAGGCAAACAGAGGCAAGTATCTCGCATTCACCGAGAACGGAACAACTCTCAACGGCGAAGGCAAGATTTCAACCTGTATTGATTACCTTAAGGAGCTTGGCGTAACAACAGTTCAGCTTAACCCCTTCTATGACTTCCAGTCAATCAACGAAATGGGCTCTGATTCACAGTTTAACTGGGGTTATGACCCGCAGAACTACAACGTTCCCGAAGGCTCTTATTCTTCAAACCCCTATGACGGTAACGTAAGAATCAAAGAGTGTAAGTCAATGATTAAGGCACTTCACGACGCAGGCATTTCAGTAGTTATGGACGTTGTTTACAACCATACATACTCAACTGATTCCT
>CALZCU010000166.1 GCA_945632055.1 uncultured Ruminococcus sp.
TGAACTTTTCCGATAAAATATAAGTTCATCTTACCTTCCACCCTTCCGTCACTGCGGTTGCAGTGACACCTTCCCTCCAAGGGAAGGCTTGGCTATATCATAAAAGTTAACCATTATTAATTTTTTGTTCCTACTTTTTCGACAAGCTGCCAATAAATAAATGTAAGGATTTTTTAGATGATAATACTTTGTGTCGAGATACTCAAATTTTTTTAAATAAGCTCCAGAGCTTCTTCAAGGGCATTTGCGAGCTGGTCGGGACAGGAAGTTCCTCTGCCTCTGCAGTCGATACCCTTCATTCTCTTAACAGCCTCCTCTGCGTCCATTCCCTTTACAAGCTCGCAGATCCCTGTTGTGTTTCCGGCACAGCCGCCGATAATTTCACAATTTGTAATAATTCCGTTTTCATCAAGCTCAATGTTCATCTGTCTTGAGCATACTCCGTGAGGAAAATATGTGTGTGTCATATCTATCGTCCTTTCTGTTTTTTTACTCCAATATAGTAACATAATCTGCGAAAAAAATCTACATAATTCTATTTTTTTATTTTGAAATACGCAAACATATGTTATACTAATAGAAATTAAAGGATGTAGATAAGATGTCAATTAAATTAAATCTCGGAGCGTGGAGCTCTGTTTTTGCAGTTCCCTCAAAAATTGTTGATGAGGGCTTAAAATTTTCCGACGGAGTAAAGCTAAAGGTACTGCTCTTTGTTTTGAGGAACAGCGGAAGTGAGCTTTCTGACGATGATATTTCAAGGGCGACAGGCGTTAATGTCACCGACATTCCCGAAGCACTTGACTATTGGGTGAGTATGGGAATTTTGCAGAAGAATGATTGTGAATACTCTCCTGTGAGCAATCAAGCGGCTGAGAATAATTCCGTTGCAGAAAATAGATCAATCGATAATTCTAAAACAGAAATAAAATTCGGTGTTGATAATTCTAAAACAGAAATAAATACCGATTCGGAAGATAAAAAAGAAAATGAAGCAAAGCCCGAAAGCAGGCACTTTGCCGTAACAAAGCCGCAGAAGCCGGACTATGTTTTCACCTCTCAGCGGCTTGCCGTTGACGAAGAGCTGAAAATTCTTGTCGGTGAAGCACAGTCTGCGCTCGGCAAGATTCTTTCAAATTCCGATATAGCCACTCTGCTTATGCTAAAAGATACCTGCGGCTTGCCGCTTGATGTGATTATTATGCTGATTCAGTACTGCATAAGCATGGACAAGGGCAATATGCGCACAGTTGAAAAAATCGGAATAGGCTGGGCTGACGAGGGAATATACACGCTTGAAGCGGCTGACGAGAAAATACGCAGAGTTAAGCAGATGAACAAAAACTTTTCGATTGTGTCCTCTGCTTTCGGACTGAACAGCCTTGGCTCTCCGACTAAAAAACAGCTTGAGTACAGCGAAAAATGGGTGGGGGATTGGAAATTTTCTCCCGAAATGCTCAGAGAAGCCTATGAGAGATGCGTTGATTCAAAGGGTACAATGAAGTTCGGTTACATTGACGGAATCCTGAAACGCTGGCACTCAAACAGCATAAAAAGCAGGAAAGAGCTTCTGCGCTTTGAAAGCTCGCAAAAAAGCAAAGAAACAAGAAAAACCTCGTATGACATTGACGAGCTTGAAAAAATCGATACACTTGATAATCTTGACTGAGGGTGAGAAAGATGGGATACAGCGGCAGTGTTCAGAAGGCGGCGGCAGACAGGCTTTTTGAAAGAAGATTAAAAGCCGAAAAGGACGCCGACAGGCGGAGAGCTGATATTTATAATAAACTTCCGAGAACAAAGGAGCTTGAAAAGGCGATTTCACAATGCGGAATAATGGCGGCAAGAGCTGTTATCGGCGGGGGCGATGTTGCCGAACAGATGAAACAGCTTCGTGACACTAACCTTGCAATGCAGTCTGAGCTTGCAGAAATTCTCAGCTCAAACGGCTACAGTGCAGATGTGTTCGAGCCTGATTACCACTGCAAAAAGTGTAATGATACAGGCTATTATGATGAAAACGGCAGGACGCTTGTCTGCTCCTGTATGAAGCAGGCACTTGTTGCCTGTGCCTGTGATGAGCTTAACCGCATTGCTCCGCTTTCGCTCTCGACATTTGAAAGCTTCAGACTTGATTATTACGAAAAGTCGCAGGACGGAAGAACAGGAATTTCGCCGTATAATCAGATGAGCAGGATTCTTCGCTACTGTCAGAATTACGCTGAGAATTTCAGTAAAAATTCAGAGAGTGTTTTAATGAAAGGCGCAACAGGACTCGGCAAAACTCATCTTTCGCTTGCAATAGCAAATGAGGTTATCAAAAAGGGCTTCGGAGTGATTTATGTGTCGGCTCCTTCGCTTATGCAAAGGCTTGAAAAGCAGTTTTTCTCAAAGGATAACGACGACTCTGCGCTTGATATTCTGCTCGACTGCGACCTGCTCATTGTTGACGACCTCGGAACAGAGTTTCACGGTCAGTTTTCGGTGTCGCAGATGTATAACATTTTTAATTCAAGAATGCTTTGCAACAAGCCGATTATAATTAACACAAACCTTACTATCCGTGAGCTTGAAAAAATATATACCGAAAGATTTGTTTCAAGAATCAGCCGAAACTCACAGAATCTCTAAATTCTCGGCTCTTATATAAGAATAAGAAAAAAATGAAAAAATTTTAAAAAACCTATTGACATTTTACGCTTTATGTCCTATAATAACTATCGTTGCACATTCGGTAGCAATTATATCTTGTGGAATAGTGTAACGGTAGCACGACAGACTCTGACTCTGTTTGTTGGGGTTCGAATCCCTATTCCACAGCCATCAGCCTCGAGTAACTTCGAGGCTGTATTATTTCGAGGTGTAGCGCAGTTTGGTAGCGCACATCGTTCGGGACGATGGGGTCGCAAGTTCGAATCTTGTCACCTCGACCAAGGCTAACGCCGGACTTGTGTGGTTCGGCGTTAAATTGTATAATTTGGAGGATAATTATGAAAAAGGTAATTTCGATCGTATCAGCCCTTGTTCTCTGTCTTGCTGTTTTTGCAGGCTGCGGTGCAAAGGAAGTAAAGCTCAGCGAGGTTATGAATAAGCTTAATTCTGAATTCAGCCTTTCGCTCAAAGCTCTTGAGAGTGCGGACGACCTGAATAAGTATTACAGCATCAATACAGCAGATGTTAAGCAGTTTGCGGCTGAAATTGACCCCAACAATAACGCTCCTGTTGAAATTGTGCTGGTTGAGGCAACTAACGCTGACGCAGCAGGAAAGATTGAAACAGCCCTTACAAACCGTTACAAGAGCATTTACAGCCAGTATTCCTCATACACACCCGAAAAGCTCAGTATGGTTAAGGACTGCAAGGTTACAAAGGACGGCAACTTCGTTACAATGATTGTTGCTGACAAAGCACCCGAAATGCTCGAAGCATTTTACAAATTCATTAAATAATTCGGTTTCCCGAATAATAATGGGCGAACACCGCTGTTCGCCCGTTTTGTCGTTTAAAAGATATTATTCAAAGACATAAACCAAGGCAGGAAAATATGACACAAAGCGAAATTCAAAAGAACTTTTCACATATGAACAGTATGCAGCAGCAGGCTGTATTTGCAACCGAGGGGCCCCTGCTTATTCTTGCAGGCGCAGGCTCGGGAAAGACAACGGTGCTTGTAAACAGAATAGCCTATATTTTACAGTCGGAGCTTTGC
>CALZCU010000167.1 GCA_945632055.1 uncultured Ruminococcus sp.
ATATTAAAGAAAAGGCTATTCCCTGCCCCAACTGCGGCACGCATAATTTTACGGATATTCGCCAATTCAACCTGATGTTCAAAACCTTTCAGGGTGTTACTGAGGACAGCAAAAACGAAATCTACCTCCGTCCCGAAACTGCACAGGGTATTTTTGTAAACTTCTCAAATATTCAGAGGACAAGCCGCAAGAAAATTCCCTTCGGCGTTGCTCAGATAGGCAAGAGCTTCAGAAATGAAATCACTCCCGGCAACTTTATCTTCCGTGTGCGTGAATTTGAGCAAATGGAGCTTGAATTCTTCTGCAAACCCGGCACTGACCTTGAATGGTTTGAGTATTGGAGAGCATTCTGCCGTGACTTCCTCTATTCGCTCAACATCAAGGAGGAAAATCTCCGTCTGCGTGACCACTCTCCCGAGGAGCTTTGCTTCTACTCAAAGGCTACGACTGACTTTGAGTACCTCTTCCCGTTCGGCTGGGGCGAGCTTTGGGGCGTTGCAGACAGAACAGACTACGACCTCACTCAGCACAGCAACACCAGCGGAAAAACTCTTGAATACTTTGACCAGACCACCAATGAAAAGTACATTCCTTATGTTATCGAGCCTTCGCTCGGTGTTGAAAGACTTTTCCTTGCGATTGTTGTTGAAGCATATGACGAGGAAGTTATCGACGAGAAGGATACGAGAGTTGTAATGCACCTTCACCCCGCACTTGCTCCGTTCAAGGCTGCCGTTCTTCCGCTTTCCAAAAAGCTCAACGAGAAAGCAGAAGAGGTTTACGATATGCTCACCAAGGACTTTATGGTTGACTATGATGACGCAGGCTCAATCGGCAAGCGTTACAGAAGGCAGGACGAAATCGGTACTCCCTTCTGCATCACCTACGATTTTGACTCAATCGAGGACGGCTGTGTAACAGTTCGTGACCGTGACACAATGCAGCAGGAAAGAGTTGCAATTGATAAGCTGAGCGAATATATAGCAGAGAAAATCAAGTTTTAAGTTTTAAGCGGTGTTGCCTGAGCAATGCCGCTTTTATATATCTTTTATTTTTATATATCTTATATATATAAATGTTCATTATTAAAAGTTGAAATATTCCGCACTTTATGCTACAATAGGCAGAGTAACCTTGAAAGGATGTTTTTGTTGAAAAAATGTGAATTTTGCGCAAAGGAAATTACATACTTTGAACAGTACTGCAGTGACGACTGTCACGCTAATGCAAATAGATTTTACGAAAGCTGCGAAAAATACGGCAAGCTTTTTTCAATTGTAAACTCAATCTGTGTTTTCGGAATCCCTGTCGGCGTTTTTCTCTTCCCCTTTGCAAAAAGTATCGGTACGATTATTGCCGCATTGAGCTGTTTTATCCTCGGAATTATGATTATTTTACTTCCGTTTCCCACCGACGGAATGATTTCAAAGTACAAGATTCAGAAAGCAGTTAAGCTCACAAGGATTTTCGGACTTCTTGTCATTGCTCTCGGAGTATTAATCTGCGGCTTCTTATTATTCTTCTCGCTTTTCGGAGAAAATTAAAAATCATTGAATATTTCAAGTCAAAAGCGTCAACACTACTATCAGCAAATTTAAAGGAGGACTTTGAATGCTTGATAAAATAGCGTTGACGCTTCTTATAATCGGCGGATTGAATTGGGGCTGCGTCGGCATTTTCCGTTTCGACATCGTTGCCTGGCTTTTCGGAGGTCAGGTTGGAATCGTCAGCAGAATCATCTATATTCTTGTCGGTCTTGCGGCAATCTGGTGCATTTCTCTGCTCTTCAGAGATTCAAGAAATACCGTTATGGATGACTCCACAGCGCATATATCATAAAGGTCGAGTACCTCGACACGCAATTCGGGCAGACAGGTTGATATTATCAAACCTTTTCTGCCCGACTGTTTTATAGCATTTTCTTCTATAATGTAAAACAGGGGTTGGTTCAATGAGCCAACCCTCTGTCTGACTAAAATTTGAAATATTAAAGAGCTTCGACAATTGCCTTTGTATCCCTTGCGATTACCATTTCTTCATCTGTTGCGATAAGCTCTACTCTGATTTTTGAGTCGGGAGTTGACAGCATACCTGTTACTCCGCCTCTTGCTCTTGAGTTAAATTCCTTGTCAAGCTTTACGCCGAAGCAGGCAAGATATTCACAGACCTTTTCACGAAGCGTAGGCTGATTTTCTCCCAAGCCTGCCGTGAAAACAATTCCGTCACAGCCGCCGAGTGCAACATAGTAGCTTCCGATGTACTGCGCAATCTGATAGTACAGCATCTCGTGAGCGAGGTGCGCTCTCATATTGCCGTTAGCCTCTGCCGCAGTAACATCACGGTCGTCCGAGGATACTCCCGAAATTCCGAGGAGTCCGGATTCCTTGTTGAGAATTTTTGAAATCTCATCGGGAGTGAGGTGCTCCTTTTCTGCAATAAATGTGACAACCGACGGATCAAGCGAGCCTGAACGAGTGCCCATCATAAAACCGCCGAGAGGAGTAAGTCCCATTGTTGTATCAATTACCTTGCCGTTCTTTACAGCGGTAATTGATGAACCGTTGCCGATGTGACAGGTAATCAGCTTAAGCTCTTCCTTCTTTCTGCCCATCAGGTCAGCCATTTTGTCAGTTACATAGCGGTGAGAGGTTCCGTGGAAACCGTACTTGCGCACGCCGAATTTTTCATAATATTTATAGGGAATGGCATACATATATGCCTTTTCGGGCATTGTCTGGTGGAATGCGGTATCAAAAACAGCAACCTGAGGAATTTTTGCGCCGAAAACTCTTGTGCAAGCCTCAATGCCCTGAAGATGTGCAGGGTTATGCAGGGGAGCAAGCGGAGCAAGCTCTCTGATTTTGTTAATGACATCGTTATTGATGAGAACGGATTTATCAAAGTATGAACCGCCCTGAACAACTCTGTGACCTACTGCCGAAACCTCGGAAAGCTCCTTAATTGCGCCGTGTTCGGGATCAAGCAGAGCGTCCTTAACAGCCTCAAAAGCCTGTGTATGATTAAGCATCTGAGTTTTACGCTCAATTTTGTTGCCGTCCGGAGCCTTGAAGCCGATAAACGCACCGTCCGTACCGATTCTTTCGCAGTTACCCTTTGCAAGCACCTTTTCGTCGGAAGTGTCAATCAACTGATATTTGAGTGATGAGCTTCCGGCATTAATTACTAATATTTTCATTAAACTTCGTCCCTTCATTTATATTGATTAGATTATTAATTTGATATATAATGATTAATATATATTATATGATACTCCAAAATTTTACTGTTTTCAAGTCTTTTTTTGATTTATTTTGTGTATTTATGAGGTGTAGCTATGGCTGTTGCAGTTATCAGTGAATTTAATCCCTTTCACAACGGGCATAAATATCTTGTTGAGCAGGCAAAAAGACTTACAAACGAGCCTGTGATTGCCGTTATGAGCGGCAGTTTTACTCAAAGGGGCGAGGTTGCCGTAACAGACAAGTTCTCAAGAGCAAAAACAGCTCTGGAAAACGGGGTCGACCTTGTCGTTGAGCTTCCTGTTGTTTACGCCGTTGCGTCTGCACAGAGGTTTGCCGACTGCGGAGTTCGCATTGCAAAGGCCTTTGACTGTGTAAACTACCTTTCATTCGGTTGTGAAAATGACAACATAATTGAGTTGAAGGCTGCCGCAGATGCACTCGGCAACGCTGAGGTCAGGGA
>CALZCU010000168.1 GCA_945632055.1 uncultured Ruminococcus sp.
AAATTCCGACATTGTAGTTTGTCTGCTTTGGCATAATAAATAACTCCTTTCACAACGGTGCTTTTATAAATATAAGCGAACAGGCAAAAAGCAGATTATTGATATCTTTAAGATTGGGCAACGATATTTATGAAATTCTTCTTGATATGGAAATTCAGTGCTGCATTGCCGAAGAACAAGCAAAGCTGAAAAGAATAATTTAACCCTCCTGCGTTCGGGCTGAACGGCGGGAGGGTTTAGCTTTTTATGGATAGGACACATAGTGATAAATCTATTGCTTGGTTGGATTTACCCTAGAGAAGAACAGAGGTAAAATTTTGAGGTCGGGAAATTTATCTCCCTACTCTGATACTGGTAAATTTTAACATCAAGGAATTTTCGGATAAACGAAGGGGTAATTCAACCCAACAACAGAATTTACATCTCCAAGAATGTGGGCGGCGAACGGGTACAGGATAACATTACATATTGGATGCAGGACAGAAAAACAGTTGAGAGATAGAGCCAAAAGTGATTGATACAGTCGGAAGCGCTGGATAGGATGCGGGGAAAGAGTGAATACTTAATATAATTCCTAAAGGCACAATGCAGCGTTATTTTTCCTGCTCAAAACTTCCACAGAGTATTTTTTTCAAATCGCCAAGGGTTTCGCAGCCGCATTTTTCACGCATTGACGCAAGGAGCTTTTTTATGTAGCTGTATGAATAAAACAATTTATCGCATATTTCTTTGCCGCTATATCCTTTTACGATAAGCTCGGCGACTTTACGTTCCGTATCATTAAAATCGGCGGTGATAAGCTCTGCCGAAGAAGCTTCCGGCTCGGATTTTCTTAAAAGATTGCTTATTCTTGCAAGGAGTATTTTCTGAGAAAACGGCTTTTTGATATAATCCGCTGCGCCCAGCTGAAAACCTTTCAGCTCGTCCTCCTCATCGGACATTCCCGTGACGAATATTATCGGGATATTCTTGCAGCGGGGAATTTCGTTTATCCGCTGAATGACGGTATAGCCGTCTATATCGGGCATTTTTACATCAAGCAGGATAAGGTCGGGCAGCGCTTTTTCCGACAATGCTTTCAGCGCCTCTGTTCCGCCCGAATAAAGACTCACGCTGTAATTTACGCCAAGCAGCACGGCGGCATTTTTCAGCAGCACCTTATCATCGTCCACCACCATTATACGCTTTTTTTCATCGCACATTTGTCTTTCTCCTTTCCAAAAACTTATCGAAAAGTGTTTCCGCACTTACAAAATCAAGCTCGTCAACAAACTCCGAAATATACGTCAGATTCCGTATAGCTTCCGCGTCCGTTTCCTTATTGATAAGCTGCTGAATAGCATTTTGTGTTTCGAGCCAGATGTGCTCCTCCAAGCCCTTTTGTATCTGCATTTCAAGGCTTTGACTGCTGTTTTGCTCCGGCGAAACGGAATGGATATTTTCCGCTGTTTCCGACACAAGAATTTTCATTCCCGCTGCCGCACGTTCCCATTCAAATATAAGCAATTCGCGGGCGTGCTCGGCATAGCCGAAGTCACCGCAGACAAGATGGTCCTCCATAGTTTTTGCAATTTCAAACAGCGAGATAGCGCCGATGCCTTTTGCGGCAGATTTGAGGGAATGTATCTCAAAAATAAGCCTGTCGCTGCCGCCGTCAAACATATTTTCAAGGCGTTCACGATTGTGTTCATATCCGTCCGAGAAAATCTTCGCAAGCGCACAGAATCGTGTCATATTCCCGCTAAGATAGCTTAGTCCCGAATCAAGGCTTATGTCATATTGTTTCATAAGCTCCGACAGTCGGTGCGATTCCTCGGGCGAGATAATATCTTCCGAGGAACTTCCCATGATAACCTTGTTGGCAGGAAGCATGGTTATAAGCGTTTTCTCGAGAGTATGCCAGCTTATGGGCTTTGACAGATAAGCCGAAAAGCCTGCGGATATGAATTTTTCCTCCGACCCCGACAACGCTTCGGCGGTCAGAGCAATAACGGGAGTGCTTATCGGCAGACCGTTTTCACGCATTTTTTTTAGCGTTTGTATTCCGTCTGTAATAGGCATCATATAGTCCAGAAGAATAAGGTCATAAGCTGTATTTTCCACAGCTTTTGCCGCCGATATACCGTCGGAAGCGGTGTCAACGGTAATCATAGTGCGTTCAAGCAGCAGGCTTATCACACGCAGATTGTCGGCATTGTCATCTACGGCAAGAATACGGCACTCGGGGGCAATAAAGCTGTCCGAACGGTTTTTTTCGCTCACGGTTAGGGCTATTTCGCCGATAGGAGAGCTGTTGCAAATTTTCTGCGGTATTTCTATTCCGAAAGTGCTGCCCTTGCCTTCACAGCTTTCTGCAATAAGCCGTCCGCCCATGCTGTCTGCAAGGTCCTTTGATATTGCAAGTCCAAGACCCGTACCCTCAACAGCATATTCCACAGCATTTTTTCCTCTGCCGAACACCTCAAAAATATGTTCAAGCTCCTTTTCGGGTATGCCTATGCCGGTGTCGGAAACGGTTATTTTCAGAACGGCGGTTTCGTTATTATCATTTTGGACGGAGGTTTCCGCCGAAAGCGTCACACTTCCGAATTTGGTATATTTGACAGCATTGGTGAGAAAGTTTGTAACGATTTGTTTAAGGTGATTTTTGTCACCATCAAGCATAGACATCATATCGGGAGAAATATCAGCCGTAAAGCTTAGACCTTTTTTGCCGCAAAGCTCACTGCCGATGGACTCAAGCTCCGACACAAGCGAATCGGTGCGGTATGGCTTTATCGAGGTCATAATTTTCCCCGATTCTATCTGCGTGACATCGAGGATATTGTTTATGATAGAAAGCAGCATATCGCCTGCGCTCTGAATCTTTGAGGTATATTCAAGCATTTCCCGATGGTTAGGCGAACGGGTTATAAGCTCGTTCATTCCAAGAATTACGTTTATCGGCGTGCGTATCTCGTGGCTCATATTTGCAAGGAAAATACCCTTTGCCTTGTTACTGCGGCGCGCCTCCTCCATTGCACCGTTGTACATTTTTATCAAAAAAAACATTGTTGCTCCCAAGGCGGCAGACGCAACGCAAATGCCGGTCACTACGTCACCGACAACGCCTGTTTCATCGGGGAACGGCGTTACAAGCTGCGGGAAACGATATGCTGCGGCACAGCACAACACATAAATGACTATCTCGGCTGCGGCAAAGATAATACCTGCTTTTCCCTCAAGCATAAAAAGAGTAAACACCACAGCAAACACAAAAAAGCAAGGCATACCGCTGTTATATCCGCCTGCGGTGAAGAACATTATCGGAAACAGCAGCATAAAAACGAATGTGATTGTAATTATGTAGCATGGGCGGTAATTCCCCGTTTTAACCGAGTATACGAGCAATACCGCCGAAAGAACAGCCGCTGACAACAGCATGGCGCTGTTGATTGCAGACGCACCGATTATCAGCGACACGGCAAATATCAAAAGGCTCACAATGAAGCCTGTTATCGCGAGCAGGTTAAATATCTTCACTCGGAACTCCATGCTTTTCGCAAACAATTTGTTATTTATAAACTTAAACATTTTTATCACCTATCGGGAAATTTCTTCATTTACAGGGCAAAAAGCTCTGTGCTTATTATATCACACAGTATTTTACTTTGCAACGGTGTACACTCAAGAGTGTCCCTGAGGGACATTGTATC
>CALZCU010000169.1 GCA_945632055.1 uncultured Ruminococcus sp.
GGTTGCCGTAATTCTCAACCATTATCCGATATGCCTTTTCAGCCGCTTTGGCAGAAACGGCAGTAGTTGCACTGTTGTCAAGATAATGCTCCAAATCAATCCCTCCGTTGCATATGCACGAAAATATACATTTATAATTATACAACATATCCAAATAAAAATAAAGTGAAAATTTTAACATAATTTTATTATCTGAGGAGATAATATTTACATATAAATTAGGGAAGCGCTGATTAAATCGTTTGTGCATATTGCGCAGTCAGATTTTTTGTCAGATTGGTCAAACAAACCGCAGTAATGCTGACGCATTACGAGGATTTGGGGGCTTGCCGGCGGAAAATATGCAAGCAAGATGTGCAAACAACCTGAAGTGTGATTTAATCAGTGGTTCCCTGGGAAAAGGGGCGCAACAGCGATATATGATTTCACCAAAAGAATACGACAAAATAGTGACGAAAAATTCACCGAAAAGTAAATGTTTTGTGAACAGCATCAAGGCTTTTCTGATTGGCGGCGCAATATGCGCACTCGGACAAGGCTTTCTGGATATGTATTCTGCGTTCGGAGTTGACGAAAAGCAGGCAAAAACGCTCACCTCCGTCACGCTCATATTTCTGGGAATACTGTTCACCGCAATCGGCGTTTACGACAAAATCGCAAAACACGCAGGAGCAGGAACGCTCGTGCCGATTACAGGCTTTGCAAATGCAGTATCCTCACCCGCAATTGAGTTCAAATCGGAGGGATATGTCGCAGGCTTAGGCGCAAAGCTATTTATTATTGCAGGCCCTGTCATAGTCTACGGTGTAACCGCATCGGTAGTTTACGGAGCAGTACTATGGGTTCTGCATATGTTCGGGATAACGCTTTTTTAGCGAAACCAATAAACAGATTAAAACGGGACGGTCAGCCGCCCCGTTTTTATTTTTATTGGAAACTGCCCGACTATAAAGACAGCGTTTTGAAGTTGTCGTTGAGGATATTACAGCTGTTGCTGAGCTTTTCAATCTCCTCATCGGTCAGCTTGAGTTCAAGTATTCTGTTTGCACCGCCGCTGTTGATTATGCAGGGATTGCCGATGAATACATCTTTTTTACAGCCGTATTCGCCTCTGAGCCTTGTTGAAACCGTCAGCACCGAGCTTTCATTGTTGAGTATCGCCCTCGCAATTCTCACAATAGCCATACCGATTCCGTAATAGGTTGCACCTTTTGATTCAATGATTTCCTGCGCCGCAGTACGCACATCAACGCTGATTTTTTCAAGCTCCTCCATAGAATAGGTCTGTGAATTGTCTGCAAGCACATCTCTTAACGGCTTCACCGCAAGAATAGCCTGACTCCAAGGAACAAACTCGCTGTCGCCGTGTTCGCCGATTACATATGCGTGAATGTTTCTGGGGTCGACCTCAAAATATTCTCCCAGCAGATACCTCAGCCTTGCAGTATCAAGCGTTGTGCCTGTTCCGATTACCTTTGCCGCATTGAAGCCTGAAAGCTCAAAGGTCACTCTCGTCATAATGTCAACGGGATTTGTAGCGACAAGGAAGATTCCGTCAAAGCCGCTCTGCACAACCTTCGGCACAATAGACGCAAACACCTTGGTGTTTCTCTGCAAAAGCTCAAGCCTGCTCTCGCCCGGCTTCTGATTTACTCCTGCGCAAATCACAACGATGTCGGCGTCGTTGCAGTCGCCGTAGGTGCCGCAGTAAATCCTCATACTCGAATCTGAAAATGCAAGTCCGTGGTTTAAGTCCATTGCT
Source organism: uncultured Ruminococcus sp. (assembly GCA_945632055.1). Lineage (GTDB taxonomy): Bacteria > Bacillota > Clostridia > Oscillospirales > Acutalibacteraceae > Ruminococcoides. Next base: position 1,763 of record CALZCU010000169.1, read on the forward strand.
TCACCGATTGCCCTCTTTTCGTTGATGTCGATAAGCACAAGCTCATCGCACAGACTCCTGTTGAGCGCCGCATAAGCAAAGCTCATCCCCACCATTCCCGTACCTACAAGCACAATTTTTCTTTTATTATCCGCCATAAAAACATTCCTTTCAGAGTCGAAAATTTATATTATTTTTTGCTGATAACGCTTTATTATTCTGAAAAATTACTGTTCAACATAAAAATACGGAGGTCGGAAATATTTTTCTAAAATTTACATATATAATATGCAAAAAATATGAAAAAACTTCTTGAAAATAAAATTATTTTGTGATAAAATTTATAAGATAAAGCTACACAAACGGTATCTTTTATTTATTATTATTATGAAAGGAAATGAGAAAATGTACAAAATTGTTAAGAAAAAATCTCTTAACCCCACTGTTACATTGATGGAGATTGACGCTCCGCTTATCGCAAAAAAGGCAGAGCCGGGACAGTTCATCATCCTCAGAGTTGATGAGGACGGTGAGCGTATTCCGCTTACTGTTGCAGGTTATGACAGAGAGGCAGGCACAGTAAGGATTATCTTCCAGATTGTCGGCGCAACAACAGAAAAGCTTAATCATCTTGAGGAGGGTGACTGCATTCACGACTTTGTAGGTCCTCTCGGCGTTCCCACACACACTGAGGGACTCAAGAAGGTTTGCGTTGTAGGCGGCGGCGTTGGCTGTGCAATTGCACTTCCCGTTGCAGAGAAGCTCCACGAAATCGGCTGTGAGGTTCACTCAATTGTCGGCTTCAGAAACAAGGATCTCGTAATTCTTGAGGATGAATTCAAGGCTTGCTCAGACAAGTTTATCCTTATGACCGACGACGGCTCATACGGCGACAAGGGCGTTGTTACAGCTCCGCTTGAGAAGCTCATCAATGACGGCGAAAATTATGACCTCGTTATCACAATCGGTCCGCTCATTATGATGAAGTTCGTTGTTAAGACAACAAAACCCCACAACATTCCCACAACAGTTTCAATGAACCCGATTATGATTGACGGAACAGGTATGTGCGGCGGCTGTCGACTGACTGTAGGCGGCGAAACAAAGTTTGCCTGCGTTGACGGTCCCGACTTTGACGGCTTCAAGGTTGACTTTGACGAAGCTATGAAGCGTGGAGCAATGTATAAGGGCTTTGAACGCCACGCATACGAAGATACCTGCAATCTTTTCAAAAAGGAGGTTGAGTAATTATGCCTAATATGTCACCCAAAAAGGCAGAAATGCCGACCCAGGACCCCAATGTAAGAAATAAAAACTTCCTCGAGGTAGCAACAGGCTACACTCAGGAGGTTGCAATAGAAGAAGCTCAGCGCTGCCTGAACTGCAAAACAAAGCCCTGCGTTGCAGGCTGTCCCGTACATATCGCAATCCCCGATTTCATCAAGGAGGTTGCAAACGGAAACTTTGCAGCTGCATATGATGTAATTTCCGAGTCAAGCTCACTTCCTGCTGTATGCGGCAGAGTTTGTCCTCAGGAAACACAGTGTGAATCAAAGTGCGTAAGAGGCATCAAGACTGAGCCTGTCGGCATCGGCAGACTTGAACGCTTTGTTGCTGACTGGCACAACGCTCAGGAGAACGCTGTTGTAAACAAGCCCGAATCAAACGGTCACAAGGTAGCCGTTATCGGCTCAGGCCCTGCCGGTCTTACCTGCGCAGGCGACCTTGCAAAGAAGGGCTATGATGTAACTGTATTTGAGGCACTTCACCTTGCAGGCGGTGTTCTTGTTTACGGTATTCCTGAGTTCAGACTTCCTAAGTCTATTGTTCAGAAAGAGGTTGACACACTTAAGGCTTTGGGCGTTAAGATTGAAACAAATATGGTAATCGGCAGAGTAATCTCTATTGACGAGCTTATGGACGAATACGGCTTTGAGTCAGTATTCATCGG
>CALZCU010000170.1 GCA_945632055.1 uncultured Ruminococcus sp.
GGATGAAGCCCTCGTCCTTTGCGTAGGGAGATTTCTCTACCCACCACTTAACGAATGCTTTTGCAAGTTCTTTCTGATCGTCAGAAATAGTCTTGTTTATACCCCAAAGGGTATCTGCACCAACGCTTGCATAACGCTTGCCATCAGGAGCGGTGTAGGGCGGAGGCAAAAGAGTGATCTTCTTGAGTTCTTCTTCGTCATAGCCTGCTTCCTTGCCGCCAAGAACGAACTGCTCAACAGCCCATGAACCGGATACTACAGTTGCTACGGTGTCTTCTGCAACCAATGCTTTACACTGCTGCCAGTCAGCAGATGCGCCTGCCTCGTGTATATCATCGTTGGAATATACTTCGAAAAGCATATGTGCCATTTCATAGTAAGGCTCGCCTTCAACAAAGAGGTCGCCGCCGTTTACAAGGAGCTTGGTTTTATAGTAAGGATCTCCGGAAGAACCGGGTGCCAGCAGGATGTATTTTGCCAATACCCATTGCTCTTTATCGGTATAGCAGCAAAGGATAGGAGTAGAATCAGTGGTCTCTTTGATCTTCTTCAGATCTGCAACGAACTCACTGGGTGATGCGGGAGATTCAGTAATGCCAGCTGCATCCCATATCTTCTTATTGTATACAATACCGTCAGCGTTGCATCCGGTAGGTACACCGTATACCAATGCGTTGTCGCCTTCTCCTATGCACTTATTTGTGATGTCGGTGTAGTTGGAGAGCTCGCCTACCGTGCCAACAGGCTCAAAATATTCAGCAGCTTTTGCAACGCTCATAGAAGGAATCCACATAACATCTGTGCAGCCTTCGAGGTTGCTTGTGATTTTCTGCTTTACAGCAGTTGCGTCCGAATCAGCTGTAATTTCAACAGTTACGCCGTAATGCTCCTCAAACGGCTTTACCATTTCCTTGAAGTAACCGTTGCCTGTGCCTTCAACACGGTCTGTACGGTTTGTAAGAACGGTAAGCTTCATACCGGGTTTGATCTTGCTCTCGTCAACCTTGAGGCCCTTAATGCTGGTGTCAAACCACTCATCGCTGCTGCCGCCGGAAGTTGTGTCGGAAGTAGCATTTGAAGTAGCACTCGAAGTCGTGCCCGAAGTAGCGGCAGATGATGTTCCGCTTGTTGCAGCGCCGCTCGATGTGCTCTTGGATGTAGAGCTCGTGTCGGAACCGCATCCTGCCAGAGTCAAAGCACTTGACGCAGCAAGAACTCCGGCTAAAACTTTTTTAAGTTTCATAGATATTCCTCCGTTAATAAATAGTGTAAATAGTGTAACCGGTAAAGCTAATATGATTTACACATTTAGCTTAAATTACAGTCTTATTATACTTTATTTTCATCAATTTGTCAAGTATTTAGTTTATTTTCGTGAAATCAATCAATTAAGTGCGTTGATTTTATGCAGTTTGTACAAATAAGCCTTCAAATTTTGGTGTAATATGTGTAACGCTGAGTAAAAAACGGTAATCGTTTTCACTTATTATACACGTTTGAAAACAAAAATATGCTTCAGTCTGTCGATAAATCCTCATCTGCTTCGTCACTCCGCCTAACGGCAGGCATTAAGCCTTGCCGTTAGGCGAGTTTCTCGCATCTAAGGATTTCTCGCCGGCCTGAAAAAAGACTTTTTCAACAAACTGAATGTGCTTGTTCTCAAAAATTGGAAAAAATTCTCCCTGCCGAAACAGGGAGAAATTTTTTATCAGAAGAAAATACGTTCCTCGATGTAGGATTTCACATCAGAAAGCGGAATACGAACTTGCTGCATACTGTCGCGTTCGCGAATTGTAACGCAGTTGTCGTTTTCGGTATCGAAATCATAGGTTATGCAGAATGGAGTTCCGACCTCATCCTGACGCGCGTAACGCTTGCCGATAGAGCCTGCGTCATCGTAGTCAACGCAGAAGTACTTTGAAAGCTCCTCGTACAGCTCGCCCGCTTTGTCGCCGAGTTTCTTTGAAAGCGGAAGAACCGCCGCTTTCACAGGTGCAAGCGCGGGGTGCAAGTGCATTACCGTGCGCGACTTGCCGTCTTCAAGGGTTTCCTCATCATAAGCGTCGCATACAATCGCTAGGAACAGACGTTCAACGCCCAACGATGGCTCGATAACATACGGAATGTACTTCTCGTTTGTTTCGGGGTCGAAATATTCAAGGCTCTTGCCGCTTGTTTTCATATGCTGTGTGAGATCGTAGTCGGTTCTGTCCGCAACGCCCCAAAGTTCACCCCAGCCGAACGGGAACAGGAACTCAAAGTCCGTTGTCGCCTTTGAATAGAAGCACAGCTCTTCGGGACTGTGGTCGCGAAGTCTGATATTCTCCTCTTTCAAGCCGAGAGAGAGAAGGAAGTTCTTGCAGTATGTTCTCCAATACTCAAACCATTCAAGGTCTGTGCCGGGCTTGCAGAAAAATTCAAGCTCCATCTGCTCAAACTCACGCACGCGGAAAATAAACTGACCGGGAGTTATTTCATTTCTGAACGATTTGCCGACCTGCGCCACACCGAACGGTACTTTTTTACGGCTTGTGCGCTGAATATTTGCGAAATTTACGAAAATACCCTGTGCAGTTTCGGGACGGAGATAAAGCTCGCTCTTGCTGTCCTCGACCGTACCCTGCGCTGTTTTGAACATCAAGTTAAACTGACGGATATCCGTGAAATTGGTACTTCCGCAATTCGGGCATTTAATTCCTTTTTCGCGGATGTACTGCATCATTTTGTCGTTGCTCCAACCGTCGGCTGTTGTTTCGCCGAAATCCTCGATCAGTTTGTCGGCGCGGTGACGGGTTTTGCAGTCCTTGCAGTCCATAAGCGGGTCTGAAAATCCGCCGACGTGACCCGAAGCCACCCAAGTCTGCGGGTTCATCAAAATTGCGCTGTCCAAACCGACGTTGTACTTGTTTTCCTGGACGAATTTCTTTCGCCACGCTTTTTTGATGTTTTCTTTCAGCTCGACGCCGAGAGGACCATAGTCCCAAGTGTTCGCCAAACCGCCGTAAATTTCGCTTCCCGGATAAACAAAACCTCTGTGAATACACAAGGTCTTGATTTGATCGAGAGTTTTTTCGGTATTTTTCATACTGTTATATATCCTTTCCTAACAAATGGTTTATTTTTCCAACTTGGCTTTTACAGACAGATACAAATCCTTGTACAGCGGCGCGAATTGTTTTTCCGAAGGCGTGCCGTCAAAAACCGCCTCGGCGTCGCTAGTATATTGTGAAATCTCGCTGTCTGTTTTTGCCGTGAATATTTTTGCCGACGACTCCCAGAATTTCTTTTCAAGCTCAATCGACTTAATCAACTCGTTGTGCTTTTCGGAATACTTTGACGGCGGCTGCATTTTCGCGAACTTATCGAGCACCGTTTCGGCTTTTTTGCACAGTTCCTGCGCTTTGCTCTTTTCCTGTTCCGCCTGAGCGGCTGTCGTCACGTTCGTTTGAATAGAACTGAAATCCTTTGTTGCCGCAACATACTCCTTAAAATTCGCGCCGAGTTGGTCGTAATAATCCTGCATAGACAGTTGCTTTCCGCAGCCTGAAAGCATAAGCGTTATTATGATAACGACTGCCGTCATCATAGCGGTAATTCGTTTTGTCATTGGACCTCCACATTATATCAAAGCCACACAAAGCTGAATTTTTTTCCTCTGTTTCTTAATCGATCAAGTTTATCGAAAAACGACT
>CALZCU010000171.1 GCA_945632055.1 uncultured Ruminococcus sp.
GAATAGATTTTTCAATAATAATATCGCAAATAATAATGACGGAATTGTTGAGAAAGGTCATCGATCCCTAATTCAACGGCGATGCTCTTGACAGACGAGTCGATATCCTTTTTTTTATAATGAGCATTTTGTAATGGAAAAGCAATATTTTCATATGCCGTCATTGTAGGGTATAATGCATAGTTTTGAAACACCATGGCTATGTTTCGCTTTCGAGGTGGAGTATCATTTGATTTAACCCCATCTATGTATAATTCTCCAGCTGATATTGGAATCATCCCAGCGATGAGATTCAATATAGTGGTCTTTCCACACCCTGATGTTCCTAGAAGGACTATGAACTCACCCTTCTCTACAAAAAAAGAAATATCTTTAAGAACAGGCTTGCTCTCTTCATAACCAGCATATATATTATAAAGTTCTAGCTTACTCATGCTTTCTCTTTTTCCCAACATTTTTGTGTTTTGCAAAAGGATGTCTCTTCGAACTTGCTCTTCCTGTAAATGAAGATTTTCGCACGCTTCCGTTTGAATTCTCAGTTCCATTTACAGTCCGATTTGCTGTTTTCTTTCCCTGCCTGTTGTATTCGCTAACTAGTTGTCCACAAGCTGCTTTGATTCTATTTCCACGGGACTCTCTAAGCTTAACCTCTAAGCCAGCATCCTCCAATCTTGTTTTAAACGCAACTAACTGCTGCTTGTTTGGACGTTTAATGCGACTATTCGATGTTTCGTTATACTGAAGAAGATTAATCAACACATTCTTTCCTCTAAACCACTTTCCTAACTGTCTTACATCGCTTGAACGATCATTTAACCCCGGAATAAGCAAATACGCTATAGTGACTTTTCTGTTGTGCCTTTCGGAATAAGAAAGTACGGTTTCCACAACTTTTCTAATATCATGTCCTTTCATATGGGGCATGACAATGTCACGAGTTCTCTGATCTGTTGCGTGAAGCGAGAGAGTCAACTGTATTTTCAAATGTTCTTCTCTTATTTTTTTAAGTTGCTGTAGCGGCCCGACTGTTGAAATTGTGATTCCATCTGTAGGAAAATTCAATCCATCCCTATCACGTAGAATATGTATCGCCTTAACCAGATTATCATAATTGAACAGTGGTTCACCCATCCCCATAAAAACAATTCGATTGACTTTTTCTCTAAGTAGTACAATCTGCTGAACAATTTCGGATGGAGTTAAGTTACGGATAAAACCGTTTTTCCCAGATTCGCAGAAAACACATCCAACGGGACATCCTACCATTGTACTTACACACACTGTAGTACCGGTTTTTCTTTGAATACAAACAGTTTCAATGCAATAATGGTCACATAATTCGAACGCATATTTTCTTGTGTCGCCACCATTAAAAACATCTTTCACCTTTATAGTTTGATAACTTAATTTCGATGTGCCTTTATAAATAGATTTAAACAGCTTTTTTGCTTCGGTTTCCCCAATTACATCCACCATCTCGGATAGTGTATAATTATAGGGGTCTATTTTAATCATTTCCGCTGTCAAATTCTGGTTTGCATCCATTATATTACTCCTCCTTAACAGTCATTAACATACTGCAAAATACAGCTTCGTATTTCGCAAAATTATTGAATTGACGATACGCTAAACTTGATTCGTATGTTTCTCACACAGTTTCTAATATACCTTATCATTATTATAGCAAATTATGTATGTCTTGTCAAGATAGGTGGATTGTTTTTTTATTGTTTCCATAATTACTTATACTGAACGATGATTAATTGGAGGTTTTAATGAATGAGCAAGAAAACAGCTTATAAACGCAGGGACGGACGCTGGGAGTGCCGTATATCTATGGGCAAAGATGAGAACGGCAGACGTGTATTCCGTTCGTTCTACGGAAAAAGCCGTGATGAAGCCGAATACAAGGCTATGATAGCACTGGATCACAGCGAGGACGAGTACGCTGTAACGGAAATGACGGTCAGAGAGCTTGTGACCGAGTGGCTTCATGTGACAGCATCACGAATAAAGGAGTCAACGGCTGCCAACTACGTCATGAAAGCCGAAAAGCACCTTATACCTGCATTTGGAGAGATAAAGTGCTGTCTGCTGAAAGCGAAAGATATATATGCTTTTATCGAACGCAAGATAAAAGAGGGCTTGTCGGTGCGGTATCTGTCTGATATTATCGTGCTGTTCAAGTCGGTTTTTCGCTATGCAAGCCGTGAATATAGAATCCGTAACGTACTTGACGGTATCGTTCTCCCCAAAAAGAATAAGCCTGAAATTGCTGTTATGAACAAGAAACAGCAGCTCAGGCTTGAAAAATATCTGGACGAGCGTCCGTCTGTTACGAGCGTGGGTATTGCAATCTCGATGTATATGGGCTTGCGTATCGGTGAGGTCTGCGCTCTGCAATGGAAAGAGATTGACCTTGAAAAACGTGTTTTGACCGTCAGCAAGACCATTCAGCGTGTGCAGTGCAGAACAGGATCCAAACAAACCAAGCTCATCATCACTGAGCCGAAAAGCGAAAGTTCTAAACGAACAATTCCTATCCCTGATTGCCTGCTTCCTCTGCTCAGACGGTTTAAGGATAACGGTGAGGTCTATGTGGTGTCCGGCAGGAAAAAGCCTGTTGAGCCAAGAACAATGCAGTACCGCTTCGCTAAAATACTGCATAACGCAGATTTGCCGTCATTCCACTATCACAGCCTGCGCCATTTATTTGCAACAAGGTGTGTCGAACTGGGCTTTGATGTGAAAACGCTGTCCGAGATTTTAGGGCATAGCTCCGTAGAAGTCACGCTTAACCGCTACATTCATTCCGATATGGAGCGTAAGCGTACCTGTATGAGCCTTCTTTCTAAGTGCGCATGACCGTCAGTGTAACGTAAAAGTGCCGTCATTCCGAATATTGAAAACTGAATAAAATCGGAGTCAACTGCTCTTTTCTCGTTAAATCAATAATTTTGCGAAAAGTCGAGGTCGGGTTGTCACACTAACTTCGGCTTTTCTTGTTTTTTGAGCTATCTTGTTGATTGATTGAAGGTTTCTTCAGAATAGAATAATCTGAAAAAAGAAAAGAGTATCAGTCTCCGTTGTATTAGGAGATTGATACTCTTTTGTGCTATATTGGATTTTTATCGGAATAAGGTCACTTTTGGAAACTGCCCATTGTTAATTCTTATGAATGCTATAATAGTAAAAAGCGAAGAGTGATTAGTGAATAAGTTTACTAACCAACCAAATCCTTTGTATCTCTTGCGATAACAAGTTCTTCATTTGTTGGGATAACATAACAAGGAATTGCACTGTCCTCTGTTGTGATTATGCCCATTCCGTCAATGTTGTCGTTTGCCTCTTTGTCAAGCTTAACTCCCAAAGCACCAAGGTACTCAAGCACAGTAGCTCGTAAACCTGCCTGATGTTCACCAAGTCCTGCTGTAAAAGCGATACCGTCACAACCGCCAAGTGCTACATAGTATGAGCCAACTGTCTTTGCAATCTGATAGTAAAGCATCTCGTGTGCAAGATGTGCGTGTTCGTTGCCCTCGGACTCTGCCTTGGTAATATCTCTGTCGTCAGAGGAAACTCCCGAAATACCGAAAAGACCTGACTCCTTGTTGAGAATTCTGTCCATATCCGATGCGGAGAGATGCTCCTTTT
>CALZCU010000172.1 GCA_945632055.1 uncultured Ruminococcus sp.
ACCGGAATTAAAATCAATTGACGTTTTTTCAATTACGGCTATATTTTCAATATATAGAGTCTGAAGCATACGAAGTCACCTCGTTCAAATCAGCTTTTTCAGCTCTTCGGCAAGGCTCAGTGCAAGCTCGCCTGAACGGCAGGCAACAAAAATTGTGTCATCGCCTGCTATCGTACCGACTACAGCCTTGTATTCATTTGAATCAAGTGCCGCACAAACAGCCTGAGCCATACCGCTGAGAGTTTTTATTACAACAATATTCTGGGCAAAATCAATACTGCTTACCGAGGAGGCAAACAGAGAAGAAAAGTTTGAGCGAATATCGGACGAATTTTTTGAGGCGGTGGCATAGCGGTATTTTCCGTCACTGCCGAGAGTTTTTACAAGCCTTAAATCCTTGATATCTCTTGAAATTGTAGCCTGCGTTGTTTTGAAGCCCTCAGCCCTGAGCCTGTTAAGAAGCTCGTCCTGAGTTTCAATCGGAAATTCGCCGATTATTTCAAGAATTTTTGCGTGTCTTCTTGATTTCATCAGATTTCCCTCTCTTTCAGCTTTTCGTTAAGTTTTCTGTAGAAATTGCGTTTATGAATTGAAACAAATTTAAGATTTAATTCTGATTTTCTTATTATTACGGTATCCTCTGCAAGAATATCAACATTTTTTTCGCCGTCAATTGTGAGCACACAACAGCACTCGCTCGGAATTTTTACCGAAACAGAAAGCTTTGAATTGCCCTCAAAAAGAACGGAACGGGAAAAGAGTGAGTGAGGACAGACGGGCGTCATAAGGATACAGTCAAGCTGTGGTGCAATTATAGGTCCTCCAGCCGAAAGCGCATAGGCTGTTGAGCCTGTCGGAGTTGAAAAAAGCAGTCCGTCTGCACGATATTTGGCAATCTCCTCTCCGTCAAGGGTAACTTGCAAGTCTATGATTTTTGAAAGCTGTCCACGGGCAATTACAGCGTCATTGACAGCAAGATAGTGCTTTGAGCCGTTATCCTTGACAACCTCAACATCTAATAAAATTCTGTTCTCAACCGAATAGCTCCCATTAAGAATTGCGGTAAGCTCGCTTATTCCGTCAACCTCAACATCAGCGGCAAAGCCCAGCCTGCCGACATTCACACCGATAAGCGGTTTGTCAAACCTTGCCGCATACTTAGCGGCATGAATTATTGTTCCGTCACCGCCAACGGTTATTGCTATGTCGCAAATTCTGAAAAGCTCTTCAATTGTGTCCGAATAGGAGATTTTTACTCCCTTGTAAAAAGGCATACACTCCGAAAGCATATACACCTCTGCATTATTTGAGAGCATAAGGAGCGAAATTTCTCCTGCGCAGGAAATAGCCTCCTCCTTTGAGAGGTTTACTACTATTGCTGTTTTCATATAATCACCTGTTATTTGTCAAGTTCACTGTGCGAGCTTTCAACAAGCTGTTCGGGAGTAACGGAAGTGTAGGATTTCGGATTGTCGCATTTGCGAAGGTGAATAAGGTACTCAATATTTCCTTCAGGTCCTTTTATCGGTGAATAATCAAGATTCAGCACATCAAATCCGTTATCAAGGCAAAAATCAAAAATGCCTTTAACTACCTCGATATGCACATTCGGGTCACGGACAACGCCCTTTTTTCCGACCTTTTCTCTTCCTGCTTCAAACTGAGGTTTGATAAGGCAGACAGCCTGAGCATTTTCAGCCATAAGCTCCCTTGCAACAGGCAGTATCAGCCTGAGCGAAATAAACGAAACATCAACGGAGAAGAAGTCAATTTCATCGGGAACCTGCTCCCTTGTCACCTTTCGCATATTTGTGCGTTCAAGGTTTACAACCCTCTCGTCCGTTCTGAGCTTCCACGCAAGCTGACCGTAGCCGACATCGATTGAGTAGACCTTTTTTGCCCCGTTCTGAAGCATACAATCTGTAAAGCCGCCGGTTGATGCGCCGATGTCCATTGTTATCTTGTCCTTGAGGTCGAAATCAAAATTATTGATTGCCTTTTCAAGCTTCAGTCCGCCCCTGCTGACATATTTCTGTGCGCTTCCCCTCACCTCGATTTTTACATTTTCATCGTATGAGGTGCCGCACTTGTCAGCCTTCTGATTGTCAACATAAACCTGTCCTGCCATTATAACAGCCTTTGCTTTTTCACGGCTGTCGGTAAAGCCCTTTTCGTATACAAGTATATCAAGTCTTTTTTTCATAAAAATTTCCCGCTGTTTTAATTATATTATGCTTCATAACGATAGCCTGACAAATCCTTTTTTATTGCATCTGTCATTCCCTTGCTGTCAAGACCGAGCATTGACAATGCTTCGGAAACAGACATCTGCTTGACAAACTTATCGTTTATCGCTTTTATATGATAATCTCCGCTGAAGCTTGTGCGCTGGAGCAAATCGGAGAAATTACGGGCAATTCCTCCGTTCTTCACTCCCTCCTCGAAAAACCAGATGTTCTTAAAAGAGGAAGCCGCTTCAACTGCATTATCGTTAATCGGCTTTATTCTGCAAAGCTTGAGTATGCAAACCTCAATCCCGTCCTCGGCAAGTATTTCCTTTGCACGACAGGCATAGGAAAATAGTCTGCCGTAGGTAATTATGAGATTATCACAGCTTTGACTGCCGTAAATATCGTAATCTATGCTTTCCTCGCCGAAATCATCGGGCTTGTAAAGCTCGCCGCCTCTCGGATAGCGCACAACAGTTAAGCTGCTGCATCTGTAAATCGCTGTGTTAAGCGACTTATTAAGTCCGATAAAATATGACGGAGAAAAAATAGTTGTATTCGGTATAGTATTCAGCATTGAAACATCAAAAACACCCTGATGTGTTTCACCGTCGCTTCCGACAATTCCTGCTCTGTCAACTGCAAGAACAAGATGAATGTTCCCGAGTGCCGAATCGTGAATGAGCTGGTCATAGGCTCGCTGTAAAAATGTTGAGTACACCGCAAAAACAGGTCTCATTCCACGGGAAGCAAGACCGCATCCGAAGGTAACGGCATGTTCCTCGGCTATTCCGACATCAAAAAAACGCTCCTTGTACTGCCTTGAAAAGTCAGTCAAGCCTGTTCCCGCTGCCATTGCCGCAGTTATTGCACAGATTTTTTTATCTTTCTGAGCAAATTCGCAGAGTGTTTTTCCAAAGGCATATGAAAAGCCCTTATGGCTTGAAATAGGCTCGCCCGAATCGATATCAAACTGACCTATACCATGAAATTCTCCCGGATTTTCCTCAGCAGGCTGATAGCCCTTGCCCTTCTTCGTGACAATGTGAAGAATAACAGGTGCGTTAATCTTTTTTGCCGCCGCAAAAGCGTTTTCAAGCTCTTCAACATTGTGTCCGTCAATGGGTCCGAGATATGTGAAGCCGAAGCAGTCGAAGAGAGTATTTTTATATACAAGGTTTTTAATGCCCGACTTACTGCGGTGAAGAAGAGCTTTTATCGGTCTGCCGAGAAGCGGTATCTTTGACAGTATCCTTTCGGTCACTCTCTTAACCCTGATATACCACGGCTGAATCCTTACTGTTGTGAGATATCGGGGAAATGCTCCGACATTCTTTGAAATTGACATTTTGTTGTCGTTAAGAACAACGATGAAATTTCTGTTGAATCTGCCTGCGTTGTTCATTGCC
>CALZCU010000173.1 GCA_945632055.1 uncultured Ruminococcus sp.
CCGCAGCATTTTGTGTGCTGTTGTATAACATTGAAATCTTCCTTTCAAATGACTTTTGTATAAACACCAAATATTTTACTACATAATTCGCCCGTTGTCAAAGTTTTCAAAGAAATTAAGAGCATTTTTGTAAAAAATCTTTCTGATTATGCCCTCATTGTAATTGTGTTTAAGAAGCATTTCACAAATTTCGTCCATTGTTTCGCTTCCTTTTATATCTTTCGGTAAATCACAGCCGTCAAAATCAGTTCCGAAGCATATTGAATTTTCTCCTCCGAGCGAAAGAAATCTGTCAATATGCCTTATAATATCGTATTTACAGGCATCTTCAGGCTTGTCAGATAAAAAGTCCTTATGCAGATTTATTCCGACAATACCTCCCGTCTGAACAATGATTTTAAACTGTTCATCAGTCAGGTTTCGTTTGTTGTCTGCAACCGAGCGCAAATTTGAATGTGTTGCAACAAAAGGCTTTGAAGCAATTTCTGCAACATCATAAAAAAGTCTGTCGCTTGCGTGGGATATGTCAACAACAATACCGTTTTTCTCCATTTCAGAAACGACTATTTTCCCAAAGTCGGTTATTCCATTCGTATTATCAACACCTGCTCCGTCACCGATTTGATTTGAAGCATTCCAGGTAAGCGTCATTATTTTTATACCGAGCTTTGCAAAAATTGAAACATTTTCGAGCTTACCGTTCAAAGCCTTTGCGTTTTCAACGGTAAAAATTGCTGAGCTTTGATTATCATTAAATACATCATTTATTTTATCATTCTGTTTTACAAGTGAAATGTCAAGCCTTTTACATTCCTTTTCAAGCATATCAGAAGAAGTAAAAAACAGCTTCTCTGCATAATCAGATGATAAATCATCGGGAATCCATATTGCATAGCATTGAAGCCGCTTACTGTTATCGGGAATGTCGCACTTTACTTCCATTGCATTATCATCAAGGCTTATATTTTGGGTAACAGCTTTATAGAGTGTGTCGCAGTGAAGGTCAACCAGATGCATAAGCTACTCCTATTCAAAAGCATTTTTTATATAATTTATTGAAACGAGTTTAAGGTTATCTGCTTTGACAAAAACCTCGCTTACATCAAATCTGCAATATTTTTCAGTTTCGTTTTCAGCAAGGTATGCTGAAGCAGTCTTAATTATTCGCTGTTGCTTTCGCTTGTCTACCGAATCTGACGGCATTGTAAGGGAATTTTCATGCCTTGTTTTAACCTCAACAAAAACAAGAAATTCATCATTTTCTGCTATAATATCAATTTCGCCGTATCTTTTACTGTAATTTCTTGCAACAATTTTGTATTTATTCTTTTGAAGAAATTTAGCAGTATATTCCTCACCAATCTCACCAATTGATTTTGCAGAAAACTTTTTCATTTCAGTATCTTCCCGAGAAAGCTCATTCTGTGATACGGGCAGGGGCCGTACTCCTTGATTGCCTCAGTGTGTGCTTTTGTTCCGTAGCCCTTATGCTTATCAAAATGATACTGCGGATATTCCTTTGCATACTCATAAAGCAAATGATCTCGTGACACCTTTGCAAGTATGGAAGCACACGCAACAGACATAGATTTTGCATCACCCTTTATTATACATTCACTTTCGATTTTAAGCTTGGGTGCCTTATTTCCGTCAATCATAGCATAATCGGCAGGAACATCAAGCCCCTCAACTGCTCTTTTCATTGCAAGCATTGTCGCATTAAGAATATTCAACTCTTCAATTTCTTCAACGCTCGCATATGCTATAGAGTATGAAAGAGCGGTTTCTTTTATAACGGAAAACAACGCTTCACGCTTTTTTTCGGACAGCTTTTTTGAATCATTCACACCGTCAATTACGGTGTTATCGGGCAATATTACGGCAGCGGCACAAACAGGGCCAGCAAGCGGTCCTCTTCCTGCTTCGTCAACTCCGCATATTGATTTATACCCTTTTAATTTTGCACTGTTCTCGTATTCCAACCAATTCATTTTAACACTCCGTTTGGCATTTCAACCGTTATTCTGCCGAGCTTGGCACTCCTGAATTCATCAAGAAGCATTATTGCAGCTCTTTCGGTATTGACCTCTCCACCTGAAATAAGCATACCTCTCTTTTTTGCAATAACTTTCAGAAGCTCATACGACTCAATGGAATCAAGGTCAATATCATCAAGCTTAAATCTTGCAATAAAATCAGCAGGCTTAAGGTTTTTGAGAAAATCAAGCAGTCTTACAGCCAAAAGCTCAACATCAAGAATCTGATCCTTAACAGCACCCGTAAAGGCTAAATGCTCGCCAACGATTTTATCATCAAATTTCGGCCACAAAACACCCGGAGTATCTAGCATTTCAAGATTTTTTGCAATTGTAAACCATTGATTTCCTCTTGTTACTCCCGGTCTGTCCTCAACCTTCGCCCTGTTTTGCTTAGCTATTTTGTTAATAAAAGAGGATTTTCCCACATTCGGTATGCCGACAATCATTATTCTCATAGTCGGATTAACCATACCTTTTGCTTTTAATCGGTTAATTCTTTCGCTCATCACTTTATTAACAGCAGGAGCAAATTTATTTAGTCCTCTTCCGCTTTTGCAGTCAACAGCAATTGCTGTTATTCCCTGCTTATCAAAATAATCAATCCACATTTTTGTTGCAGTCTGATTAGCCATATCGCACTTATTCAAAAGAATTATTCTCGGCTTGTTCTGTATCAGCTTTGCCAAGTCAGGATTTCGGCTGCTTATCGGAATCCTCGCATCAATAATTTCAGCGACAGCGTCAACAAGCTTAAGGCTTGATTGAATCTGTCGTTTTGTTTTTGTCATATGACCGGGAAACCATTGAATATTCTGCATTTCACTCATATTTATCATCCTTAATACAGGTATTTTATTCTGTTAAACGGAAAGAACACAAACTGTGCCTTGCCAATTATATCATCATACGGAATAAGTCCGAGGGATGCATCTCTGCTGTCAAGCGACACACCTCTGTTATCCCCCATAACAAATATATATCCTTTCGGAATAACATAGGGAAATTTATATTCATTATTTGACCTTCTTGTCTGAGAAGAAATGTATTTTTCTTCAGTCAGAATTCCGTCAACATAGACTGCGCCTGTTTTATAGTCAATCTCTATTGTCTGACCTTCAACTGCTATTACTCGTTTGATTATCCTTTTTTCAATAAGATTTTCTGCGTTAATTGCAACAATATCTCCTGGATTTGGGGTATACATAAAGCTTGAAATAAGCACCCTGTCTCCGTCGTGAAGAGTATCAAGCATAGAATTGCCAATGACATTTGCTTCTCTGACAAAGCAGGTAAAAATTATCGACATAACCGCAAAAATAAGAATGACAGGCTTTAGTATATCAAAAACAGAGCAAGCCAATTTGCTTGTATTGTAATTAAATTTGAATTTTTTAGGCATACAAACCTCCGTAAAGTCGAGTGCCTCGACAAGCAGATAGAATAGTTCCTATAAAGTAAAAAAGCTTATTTCCATTATAAAACAGAAATAAGCTTAATACAATACATAAATAAAATAAAATTACTAAAATTAAATGCTTTAATAAAGATAACCAAAGTCGCTGAATGGGA
>CALZCU010000174.1 GCA_945632055.1 uncultured Ruminococcus sp.
GTAATACATACCTTTGCTGCCGATATGTCAAGAGCTTTTGTGACCGCTTCGGTTATACGCTCGACTACAACAGGTGAGTCACCGCCTTCGCATACTACAAGCACGCCTCTTATAAGCGGCTCGATTTCCTTTGTCTTTGTGGTGCTGTTGTCAAGATAAACATATTCAACGCTGTTTTCCATTGTCAGCAGTACCTCTGTTTTTCCTGCTCCCTCAATTCGGGAAATTACGGATTGAAGGTCCTTTTGAATTTGCGTACTGTAGGTTGTTACGGAAAATTCCTCCTCTCTTTTTTCTCCCGATATTTTACCTATATCTATGTAATTTGATAAGAATATAAGAGCTATTCCGATAATTCCGGCAATGATTATAATTCTTCGCATTTTGTCATTGCCCATCAGCTTTTTCAGCCGTCCGCCTGCTTTGCTTTCTTCCATTTTTCACTCCGTTTGATTATAAATATTTGGGTGTACAGAAAAGTTCTGAAATACAATTTCATCAATTGTGTCAGCGTACTGCGTATACTCTTGATTTATATATATGCTGATTGATGAAATAATTATGCTGTTTTCATCGGTCAGCGATAAAATAATTTCGCAGGAACTAATTTCAATATTGTTTTGCAGAAGCAGATCTTTAAGAGCAGATTCAAGATTAGCTCTTGTCTGACTCACAATCTGCTTGCTGTAAGCTTCATCTGCTGTGGCTGTCAGCTCTTCGGGGGCTGTAATTTCTGCCGGAGAATTGCTTATGCCTGTAACTAAATTCTTTACTGGAATTATCATTGAACAAATCACAAATGCTCCCAGCACTATATTAATAATTTTTCTTGTGCCGCCGTCCGACACAAAATTCATAACAAGCGTACATATGAGTGCAGATGCACAGATTGCAATAGTAACGGCTGAAATTTCGTTCATCCTGCACCTCCGCCCATAATAAGAATTATTGCGGTTGAAATGATGTAAACCGACATAATACAGAGTGCAATTGCAAGAAGTGTTGAAAATACTGTCACTACGCTTTCAAGCAGCTTTGCGCACTGATTAAGGCTCAGTACCTCGGCAGTTGATTTTCCCAGCCACAGAGTAACAATCCATATGAGTGACTGAAGAATTATAGGGAGAAATACCATCGCTACCGAAATAATTACAAACACACCTACACCCGATTTAAGCAAGCCTATACTGCTTTGAACAGTTTTATAGGCATCGGATAAGGCTGAGCCGACTATCGGAACAAATGAGCTTATAGCAAAGCGAGCCGCCTTTGAGGTTACACCATCAAGGGATGTTGTTATCAGCTGTTTAAAGCTCAAAAGTGCAGTAAAAATTGTCATTGCAAATCCGAGCAGCCACTTTACGGTCTTTGAAATCATTCCTATAAAGCCCGACAGATTTATGCTTGGAGAAACGCTTGCAGTTACGCTTATTCCGAGAAATGCGTTTAGTAAGGGTACTATAACCTTTGAGGATAGCTGTCCCACTCCCTCGCCTGCCGCCAGCATCATTGTATAATAGCTCGCTCCGCTCACTGCCCGTCCCGAAGCCGCCATCATTGTCATCATAACAGGTAAATATGCAAGCATAAGATTTGACGCTGTATCAATAATGTTTGCAGTACTTTTTATTATGTTCACAGTCGGCATAACGACTGCACAGGTTATGCAAAGAGTTGATACAATGTTTATGGTATTTGAAATATCTGATGACAGTGAGCCTTTATAGGCTGTAAGAATTGAGCAGAGCAGAAGCAATGCGGTGATATTGATAAGTCCTTTAAGCGGCGATGAAATGTTATTCGACGCCATATTTGCTATTTCCCCGACAATATCCGAAAATGAAATTTCGGACAGCTTCTTCGGATCTGCGCTGTCTGCGCCTATATTTTCAAGGCTCTGCTTTGCATCGTCAGACAGGCTGTTGTATACTCCCGACAAATCGTAGAGCATTGTGTTTTCCTCAGCCTGTGCGGAAAAAATTGAACCAAAAATAAAAATTATTGCCGTAAAAGCTACGGTCAGAATTTTTTTCACTTCTTTGCCTCCGAAAAAGCTATTTCACCTTAAGCAGATACAAGTGACAATACAGTATTTAGTATATCTGCGTACAAGGGCAGTGAGGTTATTGTTGCCATTATTTTCCCTGCAAGCGAAACATTGTTTGCTAGCGACTGACTGCCTGCGTCCTTGCAGACATTGACCGCAAATTCAGTAACAAGGCAAATGCCTATTACCTTTAGCAGAATCACAACATAGCTTGTACTTATTTGTGATACGGCGATTATATTGTTTATTGTCGCAACTATGCCCGACACCTGTGAAAGTACAGTCAGCAAAACAATTACAGAGCAGGACAAGCCGAGCATAAGTGCAATTTCTGAATTTTTCGGGCGGAGAGTTGTAATAATTATTACCGTCAGAACTGACAGAATACTGATTGAAAGAATATTCATTTAAAATCCAAAAAGCCGTTTTATCGTTGAAAAAAGCGAGCTTATCTGAGTTATTATGAGAGTAAGAACTACTATAAGTCCTGCAAGCGAGGTGAGCATTGCCTGATCTTCCCTGCCGCTTCGTATTAAAAGCTGTGCAAGCACAGCAACAATTATTCCAACTGCCGCTATTTTGAAAATAAGCTCTACATCCATTTTTACCTCTTATATCATCATCAGAGCCGCTGCCGTTCCGACAAAAAAGCCCATTGTTTTATATAATTTCGACTTGCTCTTGATTTCATTTTCCGAATCGGAGAGCTGATTTTTCAATAGTACCTCGTAAAGCTCAAGGTGCTTGAGCTGTCCTTCAACATCGGTTTTGCCAAGCTGTTCTCCAAGCTCGTTAAATAGCTTTTTATCGGTAGGAGTTAAGCCGTAACGGCTTGGAATTTCATTTACCCTGTTGCTCCATACTGAAAAAAACGGTACTCCGCTTTCCTCAGTAAGTTCAAATTCTTTGAGCTTTGCAGCTTGTGCACTTAATGACACAAGAGTAAAAATATCCGCCGTACTGTAACGGATTTGAGTTGCAAGTACGGAAACAAAATTTATTATGCTTCTGAGGAAATTTCTTCTTGCAAACAGCTTGCTTGAACAGAGCCACCCTCCCAAAAGTCCAGACAACGAAAGCAAAAGCGCTCCGATAATTTTAAGTACCAAAAATATCACCTGCTTCTGCGATTTTTAAAACCTTTCCCGGAGCTCTTTTGTCTGAAAGAAAAACGACCTTGTTAAACGCACCTGTTTTGTATATTTTTTTAATGTTTTCCTTGCGCTTAAGCTCGTACTCATTTGCGGCGTGTACGGTTGAAATTACGATTACACCGCTGTTAATTGTCCTTTCAATCGCCATGATATCATCGTCCGAGCCGATTTCATCACAAATAATAATATCGGGAGCCATACTACGCACGGCTTGGAGCATAGCCTCGCTTTTTTTGTAGGAATCGTAGACATCGCACATTCCGACATCATTCCTGAATGTGCCTGCAACCGCTCCTGCAAGCTCTCCCCTTTCATCACTTAGTGATACATTTTTGCCCTGCTCTGAGGACAGTATCCTTGCCATATCACG
>CALZCU010000175.1 GCA_945632055.1 uncultured Ruminococcus sp.
GTGAAAGCTCGCCAAGGTAGCAATAAAGCTCACCTGCATTGCATTTTTCACCCGTATATTGAACAAGCAGCACTGTGTAGCACTTTTCAGCGGCAATACAGCAGTCCTGCTTTATGATTTTAAAACCGTTTTCGCACAGCCACGAAATAAGATACTCGCTTTTTGTCATCGGCTGAAGAATGAAATGCTTTGAGCTGTCAGAAGCAAAGTCCGACTCCGCAATGATTTTTGCAATCAGCTCTCCGCCCATTCCTGCAATCACGATGTCGTCAACCTCATCTGCGCCTATCCTCTGAAGTCCGTTGCTGAGTCGAGCTTCAATACAGCCCCTCATTCCTGCTTCAGCAATAGTGCTTTGCCCCCTTTTGAGCGGCTCTGGGTTAATGTCTGCCGCAATTGCCGAGGGGCATTTTCCGCTTCGGCACAGGCAGACAGGCAGATATGCGTGGTCAGTGCCTATATCGGCAAGCCTTGCACCCTCACGCACAAAATCTGCGCAAAGTGCAAGTCGATTGTCAAGCCTTGAAAGAACAGCACTCATTCGCCGATTGCTTGGTTTAATTCGTCAATAAGTGCGTCTGCGTCTGCTCCGTGCACCATACAAGCCTCTTCAATTGTTTCTCCTCTTGAAGCAGGACAGCCTAGGCAGTGCATACCTATGCTGAAAAACAGCTCTGCTGTTTCTGGGTGCTTGTCAAGTACATCGCCTATGATTGATTGTTTTGTAACTGCCATAATTTTATCCTCCGTTATATCAAACTTAATATTTATTATACCACATTTCAAGCGGTTCTACAAGATTTTTTTGCTGTCTACTTATCCGCCGAGCCTGACCAGTATTTTCTGTCAAGGCTTCTGTACTGCACCGCTTCAAGCACATGCTCCGAGCGGATAACCTGTGACTGCTCAAGGTCTGCAATCGTTCTCGCCACCTTGAGAACTCTGTCGTACGCCCTTGCTGTCAATCCCAGACTGTCAAAAGCGTTTTTCAGCGTTTTTTCTGCTTCTGAGTCAATAACGCAGACCTTCTCAAACTGCTCTGCGTTTATCCTTGCGTTGCAAAGAGTTGATGTTCCCGAAAAGCGTTTTCGCTGAATTTCTCGTGCGGCATCAACCCTCTTTTTAATCTCGGCTGAGCTTTCGGTCACCTCGCTGCTGCGAAGCTCCTCGAATTTCACAGGCGGCACCTCAACATGAATGTCAAAGCGATCGAGCAGAGGACCGGAGATCCTGTTGAGATAGCGTTTGATTTTCATCTCCGAACAGCTGCACCTGTGCGTTTCGTCGCCGTAATAGCCGCAAGGACAAGGATTCATCGCCGCTACAACCATTATCGAGCAGGGATAGGTGCAATTCTGTCCCGAGCGGGAAATAGTTATGCTTGCATCCTCAATCGGCTGGCGCAAAACCTCAAGAACATTTCGTGAAAATTCGGGAAGTTCATCAAGAAAGAGTACGCCGTTATGCGCCAATGAGACCTCTCCCGGCTTGATTGCTCCCGAGCCACCGCCGCCCAAGCCAACCGCAGTCACGGTGTGGTGCGGAGAACGAAACGGACGGGTTTCTATAAGTCCGTCACGATGGAGCGTTCCTGCAATTGAATGGATTTTTGTCGTTTCTATCATCTCGTCAAAGGTCATATCGGGCAAAATTGAGGGCAGACGCTTTGCAAGCATACTTTTTCCTGAGCCGGGAGGTCCTATAAGAAGTATGTTATGGCCTCCTGCCGCCGCAATCTCCAAGGCTCTTTTTGCTTCAAGCTGACCCTTGACCTGTGAAAAATCAGGGATAAATGTTCCAAGCTCATCAGCAGACGCAGGGCTTGCAACAGCAGGCTTAATCTCAATCTGATTATTGAGCATATTTTTCAGCTCGACAATCCCGTTGACAGGGTAAGCATCTATACCGTCAACAACAGCCGCTTCGCTGATATTCTGTGACGGAACGAAAATTCTTTTTATTCCGCATTCTCTCGCCTTTATCACCATAGGCAGAACACCGTTAATGCTTCTTGCATCTCCACCAAGAGAGATTTCTCCGATAAAGGCGCAGTCGGAAATATCCGAATTTATCTGACCTGTAATTTTCAGCAGTGCAACAAGAATAGGCAGGTCATAGATTGCGCCCTCCTTTTTTATGTCGGCAGGAGCAAGATTGATAATTATGTGCGACTTTGGCTGAGGAAATCCGCAGTTCTTCATTGCACTTCTCACCCTGTCACGACTTTCACGCACTGCCGCATCGGGAAGTCCCACCACATCTAGTCCGGGCAAGCCGCCCGAAGCAGACGCTTCAACCTCAACGCAGTAGCCGTCCATTCCGTTTATGCCAAAGCTGTTTATGCACACAACCATTTTCCGCACCTCTGATTATTTTCCGTCATTAAGAAAATTATATCATTTTTATTGCTTTTTTACAATACTGTAGCCGCTATAATTTCGACATTTCTCTATTTATTTTGTACAAATTTTCTGAATGGTATAATGCAATTTTACAGAAAATATAAAAAACAGGTTGACATTTTCCTGATTTTGTAATATATTATTAATTGTATAGATTTGACTGCTGAGGTGAGGAAATGAGTGAATGCAAATACTCCTACAATTCACTCGATGACAACACTCTTTCAAGCCTTGTAAAAGACGGTGACGACAACGCTTTTAACGAGCTTGCTATGCGATATCTAAGCACAATCAACTTTATTGCGCACAAATATTCTGCCGAGGGCTACGAACAGCAGGACTTTGTTCAGGAGGGCTTGCTTGCTCTGCTGTATGCCTGCAGAACCTTTGACGAGAACAGCTCATCGGGCTTTAAAAACTATATGTCGGTTGTTGTTGAGCGCAGATTTATTTCGATAATCCGCAGAAACAGTGCGCAAAAAGCTGTTCCGAAGTCAGCACTTGTTCAGCTTGACGATGTAAGCGAAACTCTTGAGGATTTGTCCCATACTCCCGAGGACTTTTTGCTGTGCAAGGAGCATCTTGACGCTGTGCTGAATAACCTCAGGAATGTGCTTTCCAAGACTGAATATGATGTCGTTATGCTTTACGGAAACGGTCTGAGCTACAAGGAAATTTCCAAAAGGCTTTCCATAAGCGAAAAATCGGCTGACAATGCCTTACAGAGAGCACGCAGGAAAATCCGTGACATCAATATAGGTAACTGAGCTTTATATGCCCTGAATAGTATAGCGGTGCAATTCCGCACAGGGTAAAATTATTATTATGCCAAAAGAGAGGTAAAAACCAATGTACGAAGACAAGACACTCATTTGCAAAGAATGTGGAAACGAGTTTGTTTTCACTGCAGGCGAGCAGGAATTTTACGCTGAAAAAGGTTTTGTAAATGAGCCGCAGCGTTGCAAGGAATGCAGACAGGCACGCAAGAACGCTGCTAAAGCAGAACGTCAGTATTTTGAAACAACATGTGCTGAATGCGGCGGTCCTGCAAAGATTCCTTTCCAGCCGATGGAAGGCAAGAGCTATTACTGCAGCGATTGCTTCGCAAAGAGAAAAGCAGCTGCTGAATAATATACTTTATAATATTTTTGCACTG
>CALZCU010000176.1 GCA_945632055.1 uncultured Ruminococcus sp.
GTGTACGCATCGGTTATTCCGTAGCCTGCAATCGTTGTTGCCTTGTCGGCTTTATTACTAAGACCGCTCTGCTCAATGATTTTTGCGTTGGCTTCGATATTTGCCTGCTGGATTTTCATTTCCTCAAGAGCGGCATAGGCTTCCTCACGAAGTCTGAGCGTTTCGGAATTTGGATTTTCATACTCCCTGTTCTCAACAGGCAGACTTTCGTGAGCAAACAGCCGCACGATTTCTGTCTGGTACACAAGTCCCAGATGATTTCTTCCCTCAATCTGCAATTCAAAGTAGCCGTGAGTGAAGATGTCCTCCTTCTTGACAACCCACCTTAGCATTGTGCCGTTGTTATCGAGCAGGACATTTTTCACCGCAATTGAATTAACGCTTCCGTCTGCAAAACGCAGGTGCAGGGTGTAGCTGATTGACTCGTCTGAAACGCCCTTGATATAAAAATCCTGAGTGTAGGCAATGTTGTCACCGACAACACCCACGCAGTCGGTTTCGGTACAGCCTATTGGTTTTTGATTTTGATATATAATCATTATGTCACCTCCATACATAGGCTGAAAAAAGAAAAAAGTTGCATAAAAATATGCAACTTTTCAAAAATTTAATTTTTTATTTTTGGTTCCCGACCGATAGTAGACTTTCGTAGGGACACGGCGAGCCGTGTCCGAGTTACCCGCAACGACAACAGTATTGCACTACTCCGTAGGGGCGGATATTATCCGCCCGATTTTCCAACAGATGAACATTTATATAAATCGTAGGGAACAGTCTTGACTGTTCCGGCGGTGTGCCACCGCAGTCAATTCGAGTAGACAGGTTATTTTATAAATATAAATGCAATTGCCCGACCGAGTACCTCGGTTCGTAATTCGTGTAGACAGCTCGGATTTATTAATCAAAACGGTTGCCCGACCGAAGCATATGTTGTAATCTTGCGGAACAGTCAAGACCGTTCCATACATCAGATATATTAATGATGTTTTCCAGAACAGTTCGTAGCGTCACGCTGTCGGGCGGATAATATCCGCCCCTACGAGGTTGATTGTTACAATAATAATGATAAAACATTTGTGTTTGATGTTTACTGCCGGACACGGCACGCCGTGTCCCTACGAAATGTTGAGGAAAACAACAAATCGAATAAACCACAGCAAACAAACACTTCCGATATATCCGCACTACTATAAATTCGGAGCGAAGCGACCCTCAATTGTTAATTGTTAATTGTTAATTGTCAATTGTCAATTTCTCTGTCAGTCGAGATATGCGGCACCGATGATGCCTGCGTCATTGCCGAGCGTACACTTGCAGATGACTGTCTGCTTGTCGTTGTGCTTTGTGTAGCGTTCACGCTCTATGTATGAGCGAACAGGTCCGAGGAGTGTTTCGCCCTCATTTGAAATTCCTCCGCCGATGCACAGTACATCGGGCTGGAAAATATTAATTATGTTCACAAGACCGCAGGAGAGGTAGGAGATGTACTCCTCGACAACCGACTTTGCAGTCGGGTCGCCGTCACGCATTGCGTCAAAAGCAGTTCTGCCGTTTACCTTGTTGATGTCGCCGTCACAGAGCTTGAGCATATAGCTGAATTCGAGCTTTTCAGAGAGGATTCTCTGCTTTGTGAGGTTGATAAGTCCTGTTGCGGAGGCATAGGTTTCCCAACAGCCGTGTCTGCCGCAGGCGCACTCCTTACCGTCCTTCACGATTACCATATGACCTAATTCTGCACCGGCAAAGTTTGAGCCGCTATAGATTTTGCCGTTAATGATAATTCCGCCGCCGACGCCTGTTCCGAGCGTGATTGCAACTGCATTCTTTGTGCCCTTTGCACTGCCTGCAAGATACTCGCCCAAAGCCGCCGCATTTGCGTCATTTTCAATTCTAACCTTTTTGCCGAGCCTTTCCTCCATCATAGCCACAACCTCCCAGTTGTGGAAGAAGAGGTTAGCCGAATACTCAATAACGCCTGTTTTCGGGTTTACAGCACCGGGAACACCGATTCCGATTGAGTCGATGTCGTCCATAGTGAGCTTAGCCTTTTCAACAGCCTTTTTTGCCACCTCAGCCATACTGTCGCAGATTTCGCTTTCGGGGCGGGGTACGGCTGTTTTGCAGGAAGCCTTTGCAATGATTTTAAATTCCTCGTCAACAACGCCTGCAACGATGTTTGTGCCGCCGAGGTCAATACCGAGTTTGTACATAGTCAAGCCCATCCTTCTGAATTTATTAACTGAAATTGTATGAATAGTTAGGTGCTTCTTTTGTAATCTGAATATCGTGGGGATGGCTTTCACGCAGACCTGCACCCGAGATATGCACGAATTTTGCCTTGCTGTGAAGCTCCTCAATTGTAGCACAGCCTGTATAGCCCATACCGGAACGCAAGCCGCCCATAAGCTGATAAACGGTGTCGGAAAGCATACCCTTGTAGGGAACTCGTCCCTCAACACCCTCGGGAACGAACTTGTTGTTGCTTGCCTGGAAGTACCTGTCGGCACTGCCCTTGCCCATAGCTCCAAGACTGCCCATTCCACGGTAAACCTTGAACTGTCTGCCCTGATAGATTTCGTTTTCTCCGGGGCTTTCCTCACAGCCTGCAACAAGCGAGCCGACCATAACAACACTGCCGCCTGCGGCAAGCGCCTTAACGATGTCGCCGCTGTACTTGATTCCGCCGTCAGCAATAACGGGAATACCGTACTTTGAGGCTTCGCAAGCCGCATCGTAGATTGCGGTAATCTGCGGAACGCCGATACCTGCAACAATTCTTGTTGTGCAGATTGAGCCGGGGCCGATACCAACCTTGATAGCGTCTGCGCCTGCGTCAATAAGAGCCTTTGCGGCTTCGGCTGTGGCGATGTTTCCTGCAACGAGAGGAAGGTTCGGATAAGCCTTCTTAACCTTTGCAACGGAGTTTACAACATTTGAGTTGTGACCGTGAGCAGAGTCAAGCACAACAACATCAACCTGAGCCTCGATAAGAGCGGCAACTCTGTCAAGAACATCTGCCGTTGCACCGATTGCGGCACCGCAGATAAGTCTGCCCTTGTCGTCACGGGCTGAGTTGGGGTACTGAACGCTTTTTTCGATATCCTTAATTGTAATAAGTCCCTTAAGACTGCCGTCATTGCCGACAATCGGAAGCTTTTCGATTCTGTGCTTGCGCAGAATTTCCTGAGCCTCCTTGAGAGTTGTGCCGACAGGAGCTGTGACGAGGTTTTCCTTTGTCATAACGCTTGAAATCGGCTGAGCAAAGTCCTCGCCTGTCATAAAGCGGAGGTCACGGTTTGTGATAATTCCCACGAGCTTGCCGTCACGGCAGATAGGCACACCCGAGATTCTGTACTTGCCCATAAGGTTGTCAGCATCTCTTACGGTGTTTTCGGGTGAGAGGAAAAACGGATTGACGATAACGCCGTTCTCACTTCTTTTAACTCTGTCAACCTGGTCAGCCTGACGCTCGATAGGCATATTCTTGTGAATAATACCCACGCCGCCCTCACGGGCAATGGCAATAGCCATAGCTGTTTCGGTTACGGTATC
>CALZCU010000177.1 GCA_945632055.1 uncultured Ruminococcus sp.
GGCTTTAAGGATACACTTACCGAGAAGCTCGGCGAGGACAAGGTTAAGTTTGACGAAAAGAACGCAGCAGGCGATTCTGCTACCTGTTCAACAATCTGCAACCAGTTTGTAACAAGCGGTGTTGACCTCATTCTTGCTAACGCTACTCCTGCTCTTCAGGCTGCAATGTCATCAACCAAGAACATTCCGATTCTCGGCACATCGGTAACAGACTATGCTACTGCTTTGAATATCAAGGATTGGAAGGGTACAACAGGCGCAAATGTTTCGGGTACATCAGACCTTGCTCCGCTTGACGGTCAGGCTGCAATGCTCAAGGAGCTTTTCCCCGATGCAAAAAAGGTTGGTATTCTCTACTGCTCAAGTGAGCCTAACTCAATTTATCAGTCGGATACAATCACAGAATATTTAAAGAAGGACGGTTATGAGGTAAAGACATATACCTTCTCCGACTCAAACGATGTAACCTCAGTTACAACAACAGCTTGCTCAGAGAGTGATGTTCTCTACATTCCTACAGATAACACAGCTGCTTCCTGCACACAGGCAATCAACAATGTTGCTCTCAACAAGAAGATTCCGATTGTAGCAGGTGAAGAGGGTATCTGCAAGGGCTGCGGCGTTGCAACACTTTCAATCAGCTACTATGACCTCGGCTGCAAGACAGCTGAAATGGCTTACGATGTTCTCGTAAACGGTTCCGACATCAGCAAGATGGAAATTCAGAGTGCTCCTAAGTTTACAAAGAAGTACAACGAAGAAATCTGCAAAACTCTCGGTGTTAAAGTACCCGATGACTACGAGGCTATCAAGGCTGAATAATCAATAAACAGGAACTTTTCTTAGGGACTATCTCAAATCGGCGAAAGTCTTTGCGACTTTCCCGATTTGGGACAGCCCCTTGATTGTGTTAATAGGGGTGTGGACAAATTTCTGTCTGCTCACCCTAAAAATAAAGAAAAAAGGAAAATAATTGTGGAATCTATAATTTCTTATTTTACTTCGCTTAATCCGATGAATCTTTTCGGAAGTATTCCCGGTGCTGTTGCACAAGGCATAATCTGGGGCATTATGGCACTCGGCGTATACATAACCTTCAGAATACTCGATATTGCAGACCTTACCGTTGACGGCTCGTTCACAACAGGTGCGGCTGTAACCGTTATGCTGAAAATAGCAGGTGTGCCAATGTGGCTTTGTCTGCTTGTCGCTGTACTTGCAGGTCTTGTCGCAGGAACGGTAACGGGACTTTTGCACACAAAGCTCGGTATTCCTGCAATCCTTGCAGGAATCCTCACTCAGCTTGCTCTCTATTCAATCAACCTCAGAATAATGGGAATGTCTGCAAACAAGTCCTTCAACTTCGGCGAAAAGGATTTGTATGTAACTTTGGGCAACATTCCTATGGCAATAATCGTTACGGTGATTTTTGCAGTTGCAATCATACTTTTGCTTTATTGGTATTTCGGAACAGAGCAAGGCTCTGCTCTGAGAGCAACAGGCAGCAATCACTCAATGAGCAGTGCACAGGGAATCAATATCAATAATATGAAAATAATCGGTCTTGCACTTTCAAATGCTCTTGTTGCTTTGTCGGGCGGACTTATGTCGCAGTTCCAGGGCTATGTTGACATCAATATGGGCAGAGGCGCAATCGTAATCGGACTTGCAGCCGTAATCATCGGCGAGGTTATCGGTCTTGCACTTCTTGGCAAGCACCTCAATTTCTGGGGCAAGCTCACCTTTGTAGTGTTCGGCGGAGTTGTTTACTACATCGTAATTACAATCGTACTCTGGCTCAAGCTTGATTCTAACGACCTCAAGCTGTTTACAGCCGTAATAGTTGCATTGTTCCTTGCAGTGCCTTATCTCAGAGGACAGAAAAAAAGCTCGTTCAAGCTTGCAAAAAAGAGGGGAGAGAAGTTAGATGCTGAAAATAAATAATATCGAAAAAACCTTCAATCCCGGAACAATCAATGAAAAAAAGGCATTATCGGGAGTTTCACTCCACCTCAATAAAGGTGATTTTGTCACAATCATCGGCGGTAACGGTGCAGGTAAGTCAACACTTATGAATGCAATCACTGGTGTATGGCCTGTTGACAACGGCAGTATTTACCTTGACGGAGTGAACATTACAGGCTTAAGGGAGCATCAGAGAGCAAAGTATATCGGCAGGGTTTTTCAGGACCCGATGATGGGTACTGCTCCCGATATGCAGATTGTTGAAAACCTTGCGTTAGCATTCAGAAGAGGTCAGAGAAGAACTCTTAAATGGGGAACGACATCTGCTGAAAAGTCAATGTTCCGTGAAAGGCTCAGCACTCTCGGACTTGGACTTGAGGACAGAATGACAACTAAGGTTGGCTTGCTCTCGGGCGGTCAAAGACAGGCTCTTACTCTTCTTATGGCTTCATTGAGAAAGCCGAAGCTTCTGCTTCTTGATGAGCATACGGCGGCGCTTGACCCGTCTACTGCGGCAAAGGTTCTTGATTTGTCCGATAAAATCATCAGCGAGGACAGCTTAACGGCTATGATGATTACACATAATATGCACGATGCAATCACTCACGGCAACCGTCTTATTATGATGAACGAGGGCAAAATAATTCTCGATATTTCAGGTGAGGAAAAGAAAAAGCTCACTGTTGAGCATCTTCTTGAGAAATTTGAGCAGGTGAGCGGTTCAAAGCTTGAAAACGACAGAATGCTGTTAAGTACAGACTAATAATAAGTTTTAAAGCGGTTGATTAATTTCAGCCGCTTTTTATTAGTTAGCAGAATACTCCCATAAAATGGTCGGGCATTGTAGTTTTAGTAATATCAACCTGTCTGCTCGAATTACTGACGGTGGTACACCGTTGTTTATAAAAATAAAGGTCAAAAATAGTCAAATTACTCTTGACATTTCAAAAAAATGGTATAAAATATAATTAGCACTCAAGAGATGAGAGTGCTAATTCTAAATTTATTTTATCAATTTTTTACAGGAGGCTGTATTATGAGCATTAATCCATTACTTGACAGAGTTGTATTAAAGGTAGAGGAAGCTGAGGAGAAAACCAAAAGCGGTATTATCCTTTCTTCTGCGGCACAGGAGAAGCCACAGTTTGCAACAGTAGTTGCAGTTGGCCCCGGCGGAATCGTTGACGGCAACGAGGTTGAGATGTATGTTAAGGTTGGCGACAAGGTAATCGCAAGCAAGTACGCAGGAACAGAGGTTAAGCTCGACGGCGAGGAATACACAATCGTTCGTCAGTCTGATATTCTTGCAACAGTTGACTAATTAATATTGTATTGTAATTGGAGGTAATTTATTATGGCTAAACAAATCGCATACGGTGAGGACGCAAGAAAGGCTCTTATGAAGGGCATTGATCAGCTTGCAGATACAGTTAAAATTACACTCGGACCCAAGGGCAGAAATGTAGTTCTTGACAAAAAGTTCGGTGCACCGTTAATCACAAACGACGGCGTAACAATCGCAAAGGAAATCGAGCTTGATGATCCCTTTGAAAATATGGGTGCACAGCTTGTAAAAGA
>CALZCU010000178.1 GCA_945632055.1 uncultured Ruminococcus sp.
AATGTATTTGTAAACGAAATGTAAAATCTATGTAAAGTTTTAAAAATTCGTCAAGACTCTGTAAATTTATTATAAAGAGGATTTATTTTTAGGAAATACCCGACAATCGGGCAATATCGCACAATTAGCATAAATAATTCGTCTAAATATATATACAATTTCATAATAAAATATATTGTGATTTTATCGTCTGCTGTGATATAATAAATGTATTATGAGTAATATTTTATCAGAAGAGGATTTATCTGTATGAAAATTGACAACAAAAAAGCCGGAATAATTCTTTCAGTTATTATTGTTCTCAGTCTTGCAATAAGCACCTTTTATATGGCGACAAAGCAGGGCTATCACGAGGACGAGCTTCTGACCTACAATCTTGCGAACTCGTCAAAACAGCTCAGTGTTGACGGAGGCTGGAATTCCCCCGAGGATTTCAATGAGTATCTGACAGTCAGCAATGAACACCGCTTTGACTATGCGCAGGTTTATCAGAATCAGATTATTGACGCATCTCACCCTCCGTTTTATTATGCGCTCGTTCACACAGTATGCTCGCTGTTTCCGGGTGTTTTCAGCAAATGGCTTGCCTATTCGATAAATGTTCTTGCAATGACAGGCATACTCATTCTGCTGTTCAAAATAGGCAAAAAGGTGACTGGCAATAATCTTTACGCACTTATGGCGTTGGGAGCATATGCGCTCAGCGTAGCCTGCATTACCACAACCATATATCTGCGAATGTACTCCACTCTTACCTTCTTTGTGCTTGCGTTCCTGTATATGAGCCTTGTGATGTATGAAAAGAAAAACACCGTAAGTCTTGCAGACTGCCTTATGCTCTGCCTTATTGTCATACTCGGAATACTCACTCAGTATTACTTTATACTGTTCGCAGGACTTATCGGACTTGTTTTCCTTGTTTTCAAAATCAAGGAAAAGAACATAAAGGACCTCATAAAATACATAATCGCCTCATTTATCGGCATTGCCGTTGCAATGTGCATTTACCCGTACATCATCTCAAATGTACTCGGCGGAAACAGGGGCTTTGGCTCGCTGAATATCTCCTCGCTCGACTTCATAACAATCTTAACATATGTTATCTACAAGCTCTGCACCTACATTCAGGTTTTGTCAAAGGATTTATTCCTCAATCAAATATGGCTGTTTGCAGTATGCGCAGTCGTTGCAGTCGGATTCGGTATTTATTTCCGCTTTGTAAAGAAGCAGAAGCTGAACCGCAAGGCTATGTTTATTATTATTCCTGCGCTTGTGTATTTTATCGGCATTTCACTTGTTTCGCCGTTCAACAGTGACAGATATGTTATGGCTTCACTGCCGCTCATAACAATGCTCTTTGTGTTCGCATTTATCAAAATTTTCAGCCTTATCAGAAATGAAAAAGTACAGCTTGTTGTGCCGGCAGGCATTGTTCTTGCAAGTGCAATTGCCTTTACAACGGTAACGCCGTACTACACCTACGGCAAAACAAATCTTTATGATACAAAAACAGACAACTGTGTATTCATCGGCACGGCAATGCTTGAGTGGAACAAGTGCATAGACAAATTTATGAACTACGACAGCACAATGATTGTTCAGACCTCGGAGATGTCGAAGTCGCTTGTAAACGACCTTGAACGAATTGCAACCGACAGAGGAATTATTACAAACGGAAAAATCTCGGAGCTTGCAAAGGCATTTATGAACAATGGAAGCGAAAAAGAAAAAACCGACAGTATGGCGGCACTGAAGAGCGATAAAAAGCTCAATGAGCTTAACGAGGTAACAATATATATTTCTCGTCTTGCCGACAATGAAGACACTATTAAATATATAACCGAGAATACAAAATTCAAAAACTACGAGCTTATTCAGGAAGATTACAGCTTTGACGAATTTTACAACTGGTACGATTACTTTGTTGAAACGGAATCGTACTGCAATGTATATCGCTTCTATTGATGTTTATTTAAGGAAAATGGGTGATTATTTTGGATAAACAGGAAAGAAAAAACTCAATCGGCATTGCATTTTCTGGTGGCGGCTTGCAGGGCATTGCTCATATAGGCGCAGTCAAGGCTCTCTATGAGCTTGGCATAAGACCGCAGTTTGTGTCGGGAACAAGCTCAGGCTCGGCTATGGCGGCAATTGTTGCAATGGGCTTTACTCCCGAAGAAATGCGTGAAATAGTAGCAAAGCATTGGAAAACTCTTGCAGAAATCGACAACGGACTTATTTTCAAGGCTCTTGCACAATTCATTCTCAACAAAAAAATCCAGAAGGACGGCATAAAATCGGGCGAGCTTATTTCGGATGTCATCAAGGAAATTATGGACAAAAAAGGAATAAAGGGCTTCAAGGATTTGCCGATTAACCTTTCAATCTGCACCGTTGACACGCTCACGACCGACGAGTGTATCTTTACCACCGAGGACGAGCATCTGGAAAACGAGCATATACATTATATATGCGACGCTCCGCTTGAGATTGCAGTTCGTGCGAGTATGTCGTTCCCTGCAATCTACACAACCTGCACCTATGACAAATACAACTTTATTGACGGCGGCTCAAAGGACAACCTGCCCGTAAAAATACTCAAGGATATGGGTGTGGGCAAGGTACTTGCGATAGGATTTGATATTCTCAGCTACAACCCGAACAAGGGGCTTGACGGACTTATCAAGGTAATATGGCGCGCGCTTGATGTTTATTCAATTGACGGAACGAGAGAGTCAATGAAGATGGCAGACTATGCCGTGCAAATTAAAAACGAAAACACAGACCTTTTCTCGATTGACAACATTGACGAAACAATGCAGGAGGGCTACAACGCAATTATGGCTCACAAGGACGAGCTTCTGCGAATTTTTAAGTCGTAGCAGTATAATAAAGCGTTGAGGAGAATAATTTAAATGAAACAAAAATCCAATATCAAGCGGTTTAGTGCGTTTTTATTTATTGTATTTATTATTTATATCTTCTCATTATTTGTAAAATTTCCTTTTAATTTATACACACAAATACTATTTGGGTTCATTATTATCAGTATAATATCAATTACACTAAAGCTCTCAATTGATACTATTAAAAATCCATTATCAAAATTTGAATATAAAAATTATACTGTGCCTATAATATGTTTTCTGATAAGCGGATTAATCTCAGTTCCGAGCCAAATTTTAATAGCTTCCAACAATTTCAATGAATATCATTGTTTGCCAATGATGTTACTTCATTTATTGTGGTTTATCTCATTTTCAAACATTGCGTGCAATACATATATAAAATTTAGAAATAAAAACAAAACAGAAACAGCTATAATTATGTTGATATTACTACTGCTGATTCTGCTCTCATTAGTAAGAGCTATATTGATATTATTTGGAGTATTTTGGGCTGAAAACTGTAATTTTATTTTGTTAAAGTAGTGCGTTGTACTGTTATAGAACTGAAGCTAAAGAAAAAGCACCCTTCGGGGTGCTTCAGACTGTAGAAAAACTCAAACATTCAATTAATAACAACAATACTTTGCTATT
>CALZCU010000179.1 GCA_945632055.1 uncultured Ruminococcus sp.
CCCTACACGGTATATGGTCGGTTCGGACGGCACATATGTCGCCGTAATCTGCCCGATTTATATTGACGACAGGCAGACTGCGCTTACAAAGCTCAACGCATTTAACAGCAATGTTGCAAAGTATATCGAGAAGGTCGACCCGTCGATGAGCGATTTTGAGAAAGCCGTTGTTTTGCACGATGAGCTTGTGCTTAACTGCTACTATGCAGAGGAGGACGGTGCCGATAACATCACTGCATACGACTCGATTGTAAACGGAAAGGCAAACTGTCTGGGTTACTCAGTTGCATATTCCTACCTGCTCTCGCTTGTCGGCATAAAGAGTGAAATTGTGGAGTCCTCCGCAATGTATCACATCTGGAACAAGGTGTGCATAGACGGCGAATATTACAATGTCGACCTCACCTGGGACGACCCTATGCCCGACAGAGAGGGGCATACTGCGCACAAATATTTCCTGCTGAGCGACAACGCAATCAGCAGCGGAAATGACGAAATTTCAGGTCACTACGGCTTTGATTTCGCCCATTTCAAGTCTGATAGCACAAAATATGACAACGCTCTCTTTCACGAGTTCGACACCGAGCTTTGCTTTGCTGACGGAAACTGCTATGTTATCGACAATAAATACGGCAGTGAGTACGAGAGATGTCTGATTAAATACGATACAAAATCAGACGCCGCCGAAACAATCAGAAAGTTCGATTTTAAATGGAAGTCAGGAGTAAAAAGCTATTGGAAGGGCGGATTTTCTTCAATTTTTGAGCATAACGGAATACTCTATTACAATGATTCCGAGCGTATCTACAGCTATGATATAGACAAAGGAACGACCGATATTTTTGCAGAGGTCAATACTGAGCAGGGAAACTGCTACGGCATAAGAGAATTAAACAATGTGCTTTATGCGTCTGTTTCGTACAGCCCAAACAATGAGCAGACTTTGCTTGAAATCGGACTTCTCCCTGACTTGGTAGCTAATAACACAGTACAAATAATTGTCGGAGATGTTGACGGTGACGGAAAAATTTCGGTTATTGACGCAACAAAAATTCAGAAGTATCTTGCAGGAAGCGAAAGCCTGTCGGAATTACAGCTTACTGCCGCAGATGTTGACGAAAACGGCAAGGTCACTGTCGGAGATGTAACCGTACTACAGAAAAAGCTCGCAAGTGGATAGACAAAATATTTTAAGGCAATACCGCACGATGAATTGCGAGGTATTGCCTTGTTCTGTTTTATACGGCAAGTCTTCCGTAAGTTCCCGAATTATGTCAAGTTTGTTGTTGTATCATCTGTACTTTTGTGGTATAATATATTGGATAATGTATAGCAATTAACAGACAAGGCGGTTAAAGCTTATGAAAATAAAAGAAATTATTGAAAACAGCAACAGAGCTGTATTATCTTTTGAGGTTTTCCCACCGAAAAAGGATTCTCCGATTGAATCGGTTTACAGCAAGCTTGAGGAAATCTGTGCAATCAAGCCCGACTTTATCAGCGTTACCTACGGCGCAGGAGGTTCGGGGGCAGATAACCGAACCTGTGAAATTGCATCAAAAATCAAAAACGACCTCGGTGTTGAGTCTGTTGCGCACCTCACCTGCGTGAACAGCACAAAAGCCGACATCGACAGCATACTTGACGAATTTAAGGCTCATAATATTGAAAATATCCTTGCTCTCAGGGGCGACTATGTTGAGGGTGTTGAGCCGAAAAGAGAATTTGTGTATGCAAGCGACCTTTGCTCCTACATAAAGGCAAGGGGAGATTTTGATGTTGCAGGAGCCTGCTATCCCGAGGTTCACCTTGAAGCAGGCGACGAGGTTGAAGATGTTTTGAATCTCCGCAAAAAGGTTGACGCAGGTGCAGAGCACTTAATATCCCAGCTTTTCTTTGACAATTCCGTATTCTACCGTTTTGTGGAGCGCACAAGAATTGCAGGAATAAATGTTCCTATTGAAGCGGGAATTATGCCTGTAACAAATAAAAAGCAGATTGAGCGAATGGTGTCGATGTGCGGAGCAAGCCTGCCGGCGAAGTTTGCAAAGATTATGCAGAAGTACGACACAAAGCCCGATGCGCTTCGTGACGCAGGAATTGCCTATGCGATTGAGCAGATTGTCGATTTGCTTGCAAACGGAGTTGACGGTATTCACCTCTACACGATGAACAATCCCTATGTTGCAAGAAAAATCTCCGAGGCGGTTGTGAGTCTGCTATGATAGAGCTTGAAAGACTGAACAGAAA
This sequence comes from uncultured Ruminococcus sp., assembly GCA_945632055.1. Classification (GTDB taxonomy): domain Bacteria; phylum Bacillota; class Clostridia; order Oscillospirales; family Acutalibacteraceae; genus Ruminococcoides. Next base: position 2,251 of record CALZCU010000179.1, read on the forward strand.
TGAAGCCGTCCGTTATCTCGGCGGTTCGGGAGTTTCTCCGAATTACCGAATGGACAGGCTTATGGATGAGTGCGAAAGGGAAATCCTTGCAAAAGCAAATCCCAAATATCTTTATATAGAAAAAGACCTGCCCTGCGATGTTCTGATGCAGGGAGAGGATATAAAAAAACACCTTGACGGCTGTGAAAAGGCGATTGTGATGTGTGCAACCCTCGGTGCGGAAATTGACAGGCTTATCAAAATCAGCCAGATTTCCGATATGGCTAAGGCGGTCGTGCTTGACAGCTTTGCGAGCGTTGCAATCGAGCAGGTGTGCAGTAAGTTTGACGAGCTTGCGTCGGAAAAGTATGAGGGCTTTTACCAGACCTTCCGATTCAGTCCCGGCTACGGGGATTATCCGATTGAGCTTCAGAAAACAATTCTCACAATGCTTGACGCTCCCCGAAAAATCGGCTTGACTGTGAGCGAGAGCTGTCTGCTTGTTCCGACAAAATCGGTAACGGCTGTTATGGGACTTTCAAAATCACCGATTGAACGCAGAAAGCGTGGCTGTGCCGTATGCAATATGCGTGACAGATGCAAATTCAGAAGAAACGGAGAACACTGTGGATTTTAAGAAATTTTACGATTCAAAGCCTTTTGTTCTGCTTGACGGAGCAATGGGAACACTTATACAAAAAAGCGGAGCTGAATATGACTCCGTACCCGAAACACTCAATATTACTCACCCTGAGCTTATCGAGTCCTTTCATAAGGCTTATGCCGACGCAGGCTCGGACATTGTTTATGCAAACACCTTCGGCGCAAACGGCTACAAGCTAAAGGAGAGCGGATATTCCGTCGATGAAATAATCAAATCGGGAGTTGCAAATGCAAAAAAGGCTGTAGAGGATACGGACTGCCTTGTCGCACTTGATATTGGTCCTATCGGTCAGCTCCTTGAGCCGGCAGGCTCTCTGAGCTTTGATGCTGCTTACGACTATTTTAAGGAGCAGGTCATTGCAGGCAGTGAAGCCGATGTTATCGTTTTTGAAACGATGACAGACCTCTATGAGCTGAAAGCCGCCGTACTCGCCGCAAAGGAGAACAGCGACAAGCCGATTATAGCAACTATGACCTTCGAGCGCAACGGAAGAACCTTTACGGGAGTTTCGCCTGCTTCGGCGGCGGTTACGCTTTCGGGACTCGGAGTTGACGCACTCGGAGTAAACTGCTCGCTCGGTCCTGATGAGCTGGAGGGCGTTGTCAGTGAAATTTCAAAATATACCGACCTGCCGATTGTA
>CALZCU010000180.1 GCA_945632055.1 uncultured Ruminococcus sp.
AATTCCTCTTGCCCCCACAGGCGACTCGGCATTCGGGTCAAATCCGCTTTCAGTACGGATAACGGAATAAATAAGCTCAGGCTCAAGGCTGTATTCCTTTGCCGCCTTTTCAACGATTTCACTGTATTTTTTCGGATAGCTTGCCTTTTCAAAGTCCGTCTTGGTTTTCTCGTAATAATTGGACACGAAAAAAATCACACCGCCTGCGATAACAGCAAGCACAACAAGCCATAGCAAAAGCTTTATACCCTTTCTGCTTTTCTTCTTATAGCGTCGGGAAGCAGTAGGCATTGAATCACCTCGGTTAAAATCACTTCAAACTAATAATCAACCTCAAAATCTGGGTATTGAGTGCGTCAAGGTCGGAATTATTTTCTAAAACATAATCGGAATTATCTCTGAAAAACTCCTCGGACAGCTGTGCGTTCATTCTCATAAGAGCCGCTTCTGTTGTAATATTGTCACGACTGCAAATTCTTCTGAGCCTGACCGAATCATCGGCAACAACGCTGATGATTTTATCGCAAACAACATCTGTATTGCTCTCAAACAGCTGAGGAGCGTCGTAAATCACTTCCGAAATATCCGACTGAGCGGCTTTTTTCAGTTCCGTAAGAAGCTCAGCCGTAACAAACGGATGAACAATTGAGCTGAGCAATGCGGTCTGAGCCTTTGAAGAAAAGGCTCGCTCTGCAAGGAGCTTTCTGTCGGGTGTACCGTCAGGATTGATTATGTCATCTCCGAACACCGCCGCAATTGTTTTCAGGCAGGGGGAGTTACTTTGATATATTTTTGTAACAAGCCAATCGGCATTAATAACGGTAAAGCCGTTGTCCTCAAGAAGCCTTGAAGCTGTGCTTTTTCCTGCTCCGCTCTGCCCTGTCAAGCCGATAATCCTACATCTTTTCAAGGTCAATCACCTCAAAGCCTGCGGCTCGAACAAGCCTGTTGTAAACCGCCATTCCAACTCCCTCAAGAGATGGCAGACGGGAATAAACTGTCCTGATGTTTTGATTTCCGTCAATTTTTCTAAGCTCATCAAACAATCTGTGCGCCTGAAGTGCATAATCATTGCGCTTTCCAAGTCTGTAGCAAACGACATTCAGCAGAGGAATATCCTCGTCACAGCAGAGTGCGGCTGTATGCTCATCGGCATTTCTATTCACATAATCAATATACTCGCAATCATTGCATTTGAGAAGCACCACGCTCGCCTTCGGCGCATAATGCTTGTACTTCATACCGGGGCTTGCCGCCTTTGCTCCGTCTGCAAGCCTGTGCAAAACTGCGCTGTCAAGCTCAACCTCGCCGAGCACCTCTCTGAGCTGTTCAATCGTTACTCCGCCGGGGCGAAGCACTCTCGGAACACTCTTTGCAAGTGTAATTACGGTGCTTTCAAGTCCGACATCGCTCATTCCACCGTCAACAACGGCGTCAATTTTGCCGTTTAAGTCACTCATAACATGGAGTGCAGTTGTAGGACTCGGTGAGCCTGAAAGGTTTGCCGAGGGTGCGGCAAGCGGAACGCCTGCCTGACTTATAATTGCCTGTGCGGTTTTGTGGCTCGGAAAGCGGATTGCAACAGTATCAAGTCCTGCGGAAACCTCATTGGGAACTGCGTCTGTTCTTTTCATTATTATTGTGAGCGGTCCGGGCCAGAACGCTTCTGCGAGCTTTTTTGCAGTATCGGGAACCTGCTCCACAAGATTAAACCTATCAATGTCCGAAAAATCCGAAATATGTACGATAAGAGGATTGTCGGCAGGTCTTCCCTTTGCCTTGAAAATTTTTGCAACAGCATTTCCGTCAAGTGCATTCGCCGCTAAGCCGTAGACTGTTTCTGTCGGTATTCCCACAAGACCGCCGTTTCTTAAAATTTCGGCGGCTCTTGCTATGTTTTCTTCTGTGTTTTCAAGCAAAAGTGTTTTCAAATCATTCACCCTTTTACGATTCCATACTTTCCTTCAGCTTTTCGGCACGGTCAGCCGTAATGAGTGCGTCAATCACCTCGTCGAGATTTCCGTTCAGAATATCCTCAAGCTTATACAGCGTAAGACCGATTCTGTGGTCGGTCAGTCTGCCCTGCGGATAGTTGTAGGTGCGGATTCGCTCGCTTCGGTCGCCTGTTCCCACCTGAGATTTTCTGTCAGCGGCAATCTCGCTTGCCTGCTTGTCCTGCTTTTCCTTGAGCAGACGGCTTTTAAGAACCTTAAGAGCCTTGTCCTTGTTTTTGTATTGGCTTCGCTCGTCCTGACATTCGACAACCGTACCTGTCGGAATATGAGTAATTCTGATTGCCGAGCTTGTTTTGTTGATATGCTGACCGCCTGCGCCGCTTGAACGGAAGGTATCAATTTTCAAGTCGGCAGGGTCTATCTCAAGCTCAATATCCTCCGCCTCAGGAAGCACCGCAACCGTTGTGGTAGAGGTGTGAACTCTGCCCTGACTTTCGGTTTCGGGAACACGCTGAACTCTATGAACTCCGCTTTCGTATTTAAAGCGTGAGTATGCGCCGCTTCCCTCAATCATAAAGGAAATTTCCTTGTATCCGCCAAGCTCGGTTTCGTTAGCGTTGACAACCTCAACTCTGTAGCCCTGCTTTTCGGCATACATCGAGTACATTCTGAACAGCACTGCGCTGAACAGTGCAGACTCCTCTCCGCCTGCACCTCCGCGAATTTCAACAATAACATTTCTGTCATCGTTAGGATCCTTCGGAAGAAGCAGGATTTTCAGCTTTTCGGACAGCTCTGCAATCGAAGCCTTTGCTTCGTCAAGCTCTGCCTGCGCAAGCTCCTTAAGCTCAGGGTCAGAGGTTTCTCCCAACAGCTCAAGGCTCTCTTTTTCTGTTTCAACCGCCGCCTTGTAGTCACGATACGCAAGCACGATTTCCTCAATCGATTTCAGTTCCTTCATAACCTTCTGAAATTCATCGGGGTCAGCCGCAACGGACGGCTCATAAAGCCTTTGAGAAAGCTCGGAATATCGTTTATCAAAAATTTCTATTCTGTCAAACATAAATCTACCCTATTCAATTATTTTCTTGATGTTTTTCTCAATTTTACTGCGGGGAACCATAACCTCTCTGCCGCAGTTTTCGCATTTGATTTTAAAATCCATTCCCACACGAAGAATTGAAAAAATTTTGCCGCCGCAGGGATGCTGTTTTTTCATTTCAACACGGTCGCCCACGCTAATATTCAAGAAAAACACCTCCGCACACTGATTATAATAATACATTAAATTATATTATACATCAAAGCAAGGCAAATATCAACTATTGCGAATGTGGTTCCTTAATTAAAAACGGCAGGGTACTTTCCTGCCGCTTTAAATTGCTGAAATTATGTTTTATTTCAAACCCGAAAGAAGCTTTTTGATTCTTTCAACTGCTTCGATAGTGTTTTCTCTGTCGCCGAATGATGTAAGACGGAAGTAGCCTGCGCCGTTTTCGCCGAAGCCCTCACCGGGAGTACCTACTACGTTTGCCTCTTTTGAGGGCAAGTCGATG
>CALZCU010000181.1 GCA_945632055.1 uncultured Ruminococcus sp.
GTTATGTATAATTGCTTCGATGTCAATTGTGACTACGGGTGCAATATCATATCCGAACAATGTAAAAACTCAATCGGAGTCAATTCTGCTTGTTAATATGGATTCGGGACAGGTAGTATTTGAAAAGGATCCCGACTCAAAGCGTTATCCTGCTTCAACGACCAAAATTATGACCTACATAGTAGCAGTTGAAAATATTGATGACCTCGACAACACACGAGTGCCAATCAAGCAATCGGTGCTTGATGTGCTGAAGAACACAGGAAGCTCGCTTGCAAGCGTTGAGGACCATGTCGGAAAAACAATGAGCGTAATAGATTTGCTCTACAGTATGATGGTTCCGTCGGGCAACGATGCCGCAATGGTGCTTGCAGACTATGTCGGTAACGGCGATGTGAAAAACTTTGTAAAGCTGATGAACGAAAAGGCTGAGGAGCTTGGCTGTGAGAACACGCATTTTGACAATCCCGATGGACTTCACAGCGAAAATCATTACACAACTGCAAGGGATTTATACAAAATTGCGACCTATGCGCTTACGCTTCCGAGGTTTGCGGAAATTTCAAATACTACAGCGTACAGGTGCGAGGGTGACGATTATCCCCTCGTAACAACAAATCTGCTCATTGACCAGAATAACGGCGGAAAATATTATTATATGTATGCCAAGGGCATCAAGACAGGTACAACCGATCAGGCAGGACGATGCCTTGTAACAACTGCAACAGCCGACGGTTACTCATATATGGCTGTTCTGCTTCACGCTCCTTACAAGGAGGGCGAGTATGAGGAGTACGGCACAATGACCGACGCCGCAGACTTGTTCCGCTGGGCACTTACAAGCCTTGAGCTGAACACGGTTGCAACCTCGTCAATGCCTGTCTGTGAGCAAAAGGTTAAGCTTGCTTGGGGCAAAAATTCGGTACAGCTTGTTCCCGAAAAAAACCTCAGCGCAATAGTGCCCAAGAATCCCGAGGACGGCGAGGTGATTACCGAAACCGATGTGCCCGAAAGCGTTAACGCTCCGCTTGATACCGACACTGTTGTCGGCACAGCCACAATTTACTTTAAAGGCTCAGACGGAGTTAAGCAGGAGATTGCAAAGGTAAATCTTGTTCCGAGCGAAAAAATTGAGATGAGCGGAATACTTTTCGTCCTCGATGTAATCGGTACTGTTGTTAAGTCATATTGGTTCCTTGCAATTGTCGGAATCATTGCGGTAATCCTTCTGTGCTACTTCATCTCTTCAAAGGTAAACAAGAATCGCAGTAAAAAGAACAGAAAGGTCAAGCACTACCGCAATCTGTAAATTCTCAGTGTAATAATTTTGTAAATAATTCTGTACTTGAATTTTGCGCCAAATGTGTTATAATTATTAAAAAGAATAATTCGAGGGGTGTAAAGAATATGAAATGTCCTTACTGCGGTTATGAAGAAAGCAAGGTAATCGACTCCCGTTCTGCCGATGACGGAGAAAGAATACGCAGAAGACGGGAATGTCTGAAATGCTCCAAGCGTTTTACAACTCACGAGGTTATTGAAACCGTACCGCTTATTGTTGTTAAGCGTGACAAGTCAAGAGAGGTGTTCGATCGCAACAAGCTGACGGCAGGAATACTTCGTGCCTGCGAAAAAAGGCCTGTTTCCATTCAGCAGATTGAAACGATGGTCGACTCAATTGAAGCAAAGCTTCAGAGCAGTCTTGACAGGGAGATTACCACAATGCAAATCGGCGAGCTTGCAATGGAACAGCTCAAAGCTGTAGATGAGGTTTCCTATGTGCGTTTTGCGTCTGTTTACCGTCAGTTCAAGGATATCAACACCTTTATGGAGGAGCTTAACAAGCTTCTTACCGAAAAGAAGTAGTAAATATGTTTTGTAACATTTTCAGGTTTCTGTAACCTTTTTAACAATTTAACTATTAATCAGACACCGAATATACGGCAGAAATTGCTGTGTATTCGGTGTTTTTATTCTTGTAAAGAAATAAAATACAGCCTCTTAAAATAATTGTATCAAAACTGCAAATAATAATTTTTTTATCGTAACTTTTACTTGATTTTTTTATTGCGATAGAGTATAATAATATCATTCGGTGGCATAATGTGTCATATGGTGACTTAATACATCGATTTTTAGAGCAAATCAGACGGAGGTGGGCAAATGTTTTCCGGAATGTCAAACCATTCAATTGACTCAAAGGGCAGAATCGTTTTGCCTGCAAAGTTCCGTGAAGAGCTTGGAAGCACCTTTTATCTTGCAAAGGGCTTCGGAAATTGCTGTATTCAGGCTATGTCCATTGACGAGTTTAATTCAATATGCTCAAAGATAATGGAGCTTCCTGCCGATAAGGCAATGGCTTTGCAGTACACCTTCAGCGCAACGGCGGTTGAGGTTACTCCGAATGCGCAGGGAAGAGTGATAATTCCGCAGAGCCTGCGTGAATTTGCTCAGATTGAAGGCGACGCATTGGTAATCGGTATGAACAGCAGAGTTGAAATCTGGAGCAAGCAGAGGTTCGATGAATTTATGGCTTCACAGAAGGATACGATTGCCGAGGCTCTGTCTATGCTTCGGTTGTAAGGAGGATATTATGGAATTTTCTCACATTCCCGTTCTCCTCAACGAAACAATCGAAGGTCTGAATATAAAAGAGAACGGCATTTATGCCGACGGTACTGCGGGCGGAGGCGGCCACAGCAGCGAGATATTAAAGCGGCTGACGACAGGCAGGCTTATTTCAATTGACCGTGACCCTGACGCAATAAGCGCTCTGACGCAGAGATTCAGAAATATTGAAAATTCAATAATAATCAAGGGCAATTTTGCCGATATAAAGGAGCTTATGCAGCTCCGGGGAGTAGGCAGGCTTGACGGAGTTCTGCTTGATATCGGGGTTTCCTCACATCAGCTTGACACCGCCTCAAGGGGTTTTTCGTTCCACGAGGACGCACCTCTTGATATGCGTATGAGCCAGAGCGGAACAACGGCTGAGGAGCTTGTCAATACGCTGCCCTATGAAGAGCTCAGACATATAATTTCAACCTACGGCGAGGAAAAATATGCGTCCTCAATTGCCAAGGGCATAGTATATTCAAGAGAGCAGGCTCCGATAAAATCAACGCTTGAGCTTGCCGAGATTATTAAATCCAATGTGCCTCAGAAGGTGCGGCGTGACGGTCATCCTGCACGCAAGACCTTTCAGGCTTTGCGCATAGCCGTAAATGATGAGCTGGGTGCGCTTGAAAAAGGACTTGACGGAGCGTTTGAAATGCTCGGAAGCGGCGGAAGGCTTGCCGTGATAACCTTCCATTCGCTTGAGGACAGGATTGTCAAGCAGAAAATGGCTTCGTGGTGCAAGGGCTGTACCTGCCCAAAGGATTTCCCTGTTTGCGTTTGCGGAAACGAGCCGAAGGCAAGGCTTGTGAACAAAAAACCTGTTTGTGCAAATGAAACAGAATTAAAGGAAAACCCCAGAGCCAGAAGTGCAAAGTTGAGAATATGCGA